>CAZWXA010000026.1:0-19385 GCA_964637755.1 uncultured bacterium
GGGCGATCTCGATGGCCCGCGCCAGATACCTGGCCCCCGCTGACTCGTCCGGAGCGCTCCGCTGCAAATGAACCTCGCCGATCAGCCGATGGAGGTCGCCCTCCAACCATCGCTCGGAGGTCTGCTCACCGATATCGAGCGCGCTTGCCAGCGTCCGGAGTGCGTCGTCAGGGCGGCCGAGCAAACCGGCAGAGAGCCGCCACGCGCGCGTCGGGCACCTGAGCCCCGGCGACACGTCCGCCCTCCAGCGCCGCACGCAGTGATGTCCAGTAGCCCTCGGACTCCGAGAGCAGCACCAGGCTTGGCGCCGCGAGCCAGGCCTCGACCTGATCCACGGCCGCGGCCAGAGGCGTCGGCGGAGCGTAAATGCGGGGGTGGGAGACGATGGCCAGGAACTCGTGGATGCACGGCCAAGGGATCGCCCAGGGCGAGCGGCCCTCGGCCAGCTCCGCGATCCGCGTGTACGCCGCAGCGTGCCACGGCGAATCCTCGCGGTGTGCGTAGACGAGGAGATTGGTGTCGACCGCGATCACGTCCCCCGGCCTTCGTAGGTCAGGTCGCGGACTCGCTCCCAGGGCGCCCCGACGAGGCGGGGCTGGAGCCCGTCGCCCTTGAAGGTCGCCTTCCGGAGCCGGAAGCTCGCGGCTCGCTTGCGCTCGGCGAAGATTCGCCGGAGGCCTTCCTCGACCAGAGCCGTGACGGTCGTCCCCTCCTGAGAGGCGAGCTTCCGCGCCTCCTCCAGGAGGGCGTCACAAATCTCTACGGTTGTCTTCATGTTGCCACGCATATCATCTTGCCATCGAGATGTCGAGGGCTCGCCCGCCGCGCGTCCTCTTCCGCTCCTCGCCCGGGCGGGGACGGGTGCGCGCGAACCCGGTCAGGTGCAGGTGGTTCAGGCGCGCGAGAGGGCGTTCGCGCTGACGAACAGGTTGCGCTCGCGGAACGGCGCTGGACTCTCCAGCAGGAGCATCGCGCGAATGGCAGGGCCGGGGCTTGCGAACCACGGCCTACGGAGTTTCCGCTCGGCCTGGCTCGCCCAGCGAGGCGGGCAGGCCTGAACGAGTCGGGCCAGGGCGACCGCGGTCGCCGCGAGATAGGCGTCGGCGACGTCGCCCTCGTCGATTCTCCCCACGAGCCGCTCGGGTTCCTCGTCCAGCATCGCGGCCCGCAGATCGAGATAGAACTGGTCGAGGAAGTCCGCCAGGTGGCGGCTGAACGTCTGCCGGCTGTCAGACCAGGCCGCGACTTCTGCCAGGGTTCCCGGTCGCCGCACTAGCCCGACTCCAGCTCCGAGAAGATATCTTCGATGAGAAACCGGGTCCGCGCGGGGACCCGGTCTTCCGGATAGTATCTCGCCACGATCGACATCACCTGGTCCGGCGACGCAAGGCCGAGGCGCCTGATGAGGAAGGCGATGTCCGAGATGTCGCCTCGATCGTCGGGACGGTCCGCAATGTTCATCGCGCGCCGGAACTACTGTGTCGGACCGACCAGCGCGCGGGCGGAGACGCGGAGACCAGGGAGGGCCAGGATCGACAGATCATCATCGTCCGGACTCACGATCCGCCGTTCCAGATAGCCCTCGAGGGCGGGCGTCCGGTACACCTCTACCCGATTGGCGGCAATGTCCACCAGCCACGCCTCCGGCACGCCGGCCCGGGCGAAGGCGGGGACCTTGACGGTGCGATCGTAGCCGATCGAGGAGTCGGCAACCTCCACGGCGAGGAACACCTCCACCGCCCGCGGCAGGCGCGCACGGTAGAAGTCCGGACGCCGCTGCACGAGGGCGACGTCCGGCTCGACCCGCGTGATCTCCGTCAACTCGATCGGGCTCTGAACGAGCAGGATCGCGGGCCCCGGCGGGAACGCTCGGAACACGTCCACGACCCGCGACACGGAGGAGGCGTGACGGGCGCCGATCGGCGCCATCTCGACGATGTCTCCCTCGATCAGCTCGACGCGGTCGTTCTCCGGGATGATACCGCTCTCGATCATCCGGTTGAACTGCTCGACGGTGAGCGGGCGCCTGATCAGATCGACGGCCATCGTTCGCCTCTCCCCGGATTCTACCCGACACCGCACCGTCTCCGCGCACTGTAGCTCCCCTGGAAGCGCCGGTCACTGTCCACTCTTCGATACGGGCGGCGGCTCGCTGCCTCGCGCCGCGGGAGTCGCCGTCAGTTCGCGGCGCCGCACACGCCGGACGCAGCTACTCCTACCCTCCTATCCCCTGGGTCGGGCTCGCGCCGGTGGTCCCGACCGCCGCGTCCGTGGGCTCGGGGCCCGGGAAGGTTGTCTGGCCCGGCTGGGAAAGGGTCTTCGAGCAGCTCGTCCGCGACGCCGATGTCGCGGCCGGCCGCGGTCAGGGAGTCGCGCCTCCAGGCTTGTCAACGGAACTCGTGGAGGGCGGTGCGGCGGCGGGCGATGAAGTCCCAGTCGTAGGTCACGCCGAGCCCGGGCCCTTCGGGGACCGGGACGCAGCCGTCCGGGCCGACGCAGTCGAGCTGGTCGGAGTAGCCGCAGGCGTAGACCGGCGGGATCGCGTTCGGGCAGTCCGGCCCCACGAGCGCCACCTCGTAGAAATTGCTGTTGCGCATCGCCGACATCAGGGCGCGGTGGGCCGGTCCCGCCGCGTGGACCTCGCAGTCCACGCCGAACGCCTCCGCGAGATGGGCGATCTTCAGCGCTCCGGTGATGCCCATGTCGTACTCGGGGTCGGCGCGCAGGAAGTCCGTGCCGCCGGCGATGAGGAAATCGGCCTTGGGCTCGACGCCGCGGATGTGTTCCGTCTGCAGGAGCGGGGTCCGGATCATCTCGCGGAGCTTCCGGTGGGCGAAGGCCGAGGTGCCCGCGTCGCGAAACGGATCCTCGTACCAGAAGAAGCCGGCGTCGTCGCAGGCTCGGCCGACGTGGAGCGCGTCGGCGAAGGTCCGGAGCTCGCAGGCCGGGTCGATCATGAGCGTCATCCGGTCGCCCATCTTCTTACCCATGTGCCGGACGTTCTCCGCCTCCTCGCGGGCGTTGCCGTCGTGCCAGCCGTGGATCTTGAACGCCCGGTAGCCCATCTCGTAGCAGCGCTCGGCGAAGGCGACGTAGGCCTCCTTCGAGTCCAGGCCGCCGTTGCGGTCCCCCATGTAGGTGGAGGCGTAGGCCGGCAGGCGCTTGCGGAAGCCGCCGAGGAGCTTGGAGACGCTCGCGCCGTACTTCCTGCCCGCCAGGTCCCAGAGCGCGATGTCGAGCGGCCCGTGGCCCATGTGGTCGTACTGCCGCAGCTCGCGCTTGAGGTCGTCGTAGATTCCCTCGCGCGCCTCGGGGTCGCGTCCGAGGAGGTTCGGCGCCAGCATGAGCGTCTGCGCCAGCGCCGCCCGCGTGCCGACCCAGTGCGTGACGTATTCCCCGCGCAGGCCGTCGTCGGTCTTGATCACCACCGCGTACTTCGAGAGCGTGAGCGTCGAGTGCGGCTTGAAACCGACGTTGTAGACCGCCTTCTCCCCCTCGCTCGCGAGCCCCAGGTTCTTCACGTCGAACGTGAACTCGTGCACCTCGATGCCGTCGATCCTGCTCATCGGTGGGCCTGTTCCTCCCGGAAGAGAATTGCGCCGCCGCCCACTCTAGCAGAGCGCCGAGATCAACGCTCTGGGGGACCTGGCGATCCTGCTTCACGAGCTGGTCCACTCCCTCCAGGACAAGAGCGGTGCGCGGGTCCTTCGTGGACGCCGATTTCCTCACGCCATCTCCGAGGGGTCAACCGGGTCCTCGTGTGTCGGGGCGAGCGAGAAGGGAGGTGCCGACCGGCGGGACGGAAAAAGGGGGTACGGGGATGTCCCGTACCCCCTCGCGTAACCGTTCATCTGGTCGGGGCGAGAGGATTTGAACCTCCGACCCCATGACCCCCAGTCATGTGCGCTACCGGGCTGCGCCACGCCCCGACCGACCGTCGCATTGTCGCAGACCCGGCGCTCGCGATCAAGCCACCGGGAGCGGTTGAGCGGTGACGACACGAACACGCGGCGATCTCGTCGAGAACTGTGGAAGCGAGATCAGCCGGCAGCCTTGTCCTTCTGTTGCTTCATGCCATTGGCGTAGAGGACGGCGGCGGCCCCCTGGCCTCTCAGTCTCACGGCACGAGCAGCTGCCGCAGCGCCTCGAGACGTTCCCGCACCCGCCGGAGGGTCGCGGCCCTCGCAGCCTCCCGCACGCCCAGGTCGAGCTGCTGGTTCCGGGCCCGGGTCTCAACCTGCAAGCGTTTCTTGGCTCCCTCGAGGGTGAGCCGCTCGCTGTACAGCAGCGTCTTGATGCGAAGGACGAGGTCCAGGTCCCGGCGGCGGTAGAGTCGCTGACCGGCCGGGTTCTTCTTGGGGCGAAGGAGCTTGAACTCGGACTCCCAGTACCGCAGCACATGGGCGGGCACGCCGGTGAGGTCCTGGACCTCGCCGATCCGATAGTAGAGCTTGTCGGCTACGAGTTGATTCGTTGCTTGAGTCCCTTGCTGGGCTTGAACGTCAACACCTTCCGCGCCGTGATCTCGATGCTGTCCCCCGTCTGCGGGTTGCGCCCGCGGCGCGAGGCCTTCTTGCGGATCCTGAAGTGGCCGAACCCGACGATCTTGACGTCCTCGCTCTTCTCGAAGCAGCTGAAGATCGTCGAGAATACCGATTCGACGACCGACGCAGACTGCCGCTTCGACAGGCCGTGCGCGGCCACGGCGTTGATGAGATCGTTCTTCGTCACGTTAGGTGTCACCTCCCTCGGCGCGGGTGACGGACTCCCGGAGCCAGGCGGTGTACGCGGCGGAGCCGGACACGACCGGCAGCGCCAGCACTTGGGGAACGGAGTACGAGTGGAGTGCGAGGAGGCGCCGCTCGAGGTCGCCGTAGCGCTCGCGGTGGGTCTTGATGAGGAGAACCGCCTCGTCGGCCTCCTGCACCCGGCCCTCCCAGAAGAAGACGGACCGCGCCCCGGGAAGCACGTTGACGCTCGCGGCCAGGCGTTCCTCCACCAGCTGGCGGCCCAGATTCAGACCTTCCGTGACCGTCGGCGTGGTCGACAGGACGACCAGCGGCTCCCCTGTCATCCGCCGCGCTTCCCGATGAAGGCGCTGTAGCCCTTGGCGGCCAGCGCCTTGCGGGCGTCTTCCGCCGCCGCCCGATCCGGGAAGCCGCCGACACGGACCCGGTGGAAGCCGTCCCCCCCGGCGGGGGTCGTGGCACGCGCCGCCGGGCGCTCGACCGCGGGCCCCACCGCCGCGCGGCGGACCTGCACCTTCAACCCCTCCATCGCGAGATCTTTGGAGAGGGAGACCGCGTCGCGGAGCGGCAGGCTCGGCTTCACCACCGCACCGCCGGCGACCGGGTCCGAGGACAGGCCCTTGCCGGACAGCTTCTCGTTCACCTCGGCCGGGGACGCGCCAGCTACGAACACGTCGTACTTGTCGCCCGGACTCGGGGCAGCCGGCGGCGGCGCCTCGGCCGTCGCGGACTCGCCGCCACCTCCGGCCGGCGCGACCTCCACGACCGGAAAGTTCTCCGCGCGGAGCTTCGTCGCGAGGGCGGTGGCGAGGGCCCGGTCACGATAGGCTCCCACCTGTACCCAGTACGGCCCGCCCGGCGTCGAGACCGCCGGCGCGCCCTTCCGCGCCTTCGCGGGCGCGGACTGAGCGGCGCGAGGGCTCCTGGGCTTCTCCGCGGCTGGCGCCTCCGCAAGCTTCCTCGGTGTCCTGCCGGCCTCGGCCTGAGACCGCCTGGCCGTCGTTCGAGGCGAGTCGGCGGCTGACTTGACGGTTTCTGGCGTCACCGCCTCGGAGGACCTCGAAACGCTGTCTGCTCTCGTGGCGGACTGCACGGTCGCGCGAGCGGCGCTTCCCGGAACCGTACTCTCTGGCCGCGCCTCCCTCGCGGGCGCGGGGAGGGTCGCGCTCGGCGGCTCGGCCGTCTCCCGCCCGCTCGTCGCGGGACCGGCGGTGGCCGGCGGCATGCCGCCGGGTTCTGGCAGACCACCGGTGGCCGGCGTGACCGGGCGTGGCGGAGAGGGAACACTGAGCGTGGGGCCCTTCACGGTCGGGCTCAGCTTCGATGTGTCCACCCAGTCGAGCAGGTACGGGAGCCCCAGGATCCCGGCCGCCCCGAGCACCACCACGACGGCGACAGCCCGGAACCAGGTCGTGGCGAAGACGCTTCGCGGCGCCTCGTCCGCGTACTCGGCGTCGTCGTACTCATCCTCTTCCGGTCCGCGGTCCTGACGATCAGGGCTCATGTGTTGTCCCTCGACATTGGCGGCATCTTAGCATAGCGGCTGCTGATTCCAGCGTTTCCCCCGGGCGGGCGGAGGAAGACCAGATCCTCGATCAGCACTTCACTCTCGCTCCGGGTGTCGTTCGAATCGGTCATGATCGCGAGCTTCCCGACATGGGACGGCTCGCGACCGAAGAGCTCGCGATAGTCCTGGAGGACATTCCGCGCCTCGCTCACCCAGAAGCCCAGCCGCTGGTACCCGCTCTCCACGACGACCGATCGCACGTTGCCGGCCTGCGGGCTCCTGACCTTCGTGCCCAGCGGCGCGCGGGTATCCCAGAGATAGCCCACCACGTCGCTGTTGATCCGGGGGAAGGGCCAGCGCGGGATGACGACGTAGATCTGCCCGGCCTGATCGTCGGTCTCTCGCGCCCGGACGTCGCCGCCCGGGGGCAACCGCACCGCCTTCCACGACCACCGGAGCAGTGGGTACTGCCGGAGGTCCAAGACGACGTCGCGGTGGAGCGCGAACGAAGACCGCGCACTCTGCAGGCGGACCGCGAGGCGCCCCTCGTCCCGGGTGATCTCCACCCCCGCCCGGCCGCTGAATTCCTTCAGCTCCCAGCCATCCGGCAGCGTGGCCGAGGGAATCGTCACCGGTGCTATGTCCACGATCGGGACCCGGATCCTGCCCTCGCCGTCCGGCGCCGGCAGGCGCACCCTGGCGCGCTTGGGAGCCGGTATCGAGGCTGGTGCGGCTGGCGCACCGGCAACAGTGCCGCCACGAAGCGGCAGGCCGAAGGTGGGCGCACGCGATTCTTCGGCTGCGACGGCCGGCGCGACGCCGGCCTCGAGCGAGGAAGGCCTTCCGCCTCCCGTGGCGGTCCCGCGGTTTTGTGGCGGGGGCGGCGGCCAGACCTCGGTGTCCGGTCCGAAGTAGAAGCTGCGATGCCGGGGATTCAGGAGCACGAGCGCACCGGCTACGAGCAGGAGGAGCCCGACTGCCACAGCCGCGACGTGCCACGCGAGACGGCCGCCCCCCCTCACCGCTGGGTCCGCCGCGGTCGCCGGCCGGCAGCCTTGCGGAAGATCAGCTTGATCGGCGAACCGTTGAAGCCGAACGCCCGGCGGAGCGAGTTGACCAGGTAGCGCTCGTACGAGAAGTGGATCCCGGCCGGACGGTTGACCCGAACGACGAAGACCGGGGGCTCGACGCCGACCTGCGCCGCCGACTGGATCGTGAGCGGCACGCCTTGTAGCGAGATCGGCCGTCGAGAGACGGCGCGCTCGACCTCCACCCTCACCTCCGCCGCGGACAGTCGCCGCCCAGCCGCGGCGGCGACCTCATCGACCAGATCGAACAGCTCCGGGAGCCCCTCGCCCGTCACCGCGGAGGTGAAGCAGATCGGGGCGTAGTCGAGAAACGGCAACCGGTCCCGGAGCTGCTCGACCACCTCGGCCCTCCGCACCATGCCCGACGGAACGAGATCCCACTTGTTGACGGCGATCACCGTGGCGCGCCCCGCCTCACCGGCATACCCCGCGATGTGGGCGTCCTGGGAAGTCACCCCCTCGGTGGCGTCCATCAGCACCACGGCCACCCGGCAGCGCTCGAGGCTCCGGAGAGCCATCACGACCGAGAGTTTCTCGAGCGGTTCGATCACCCGTCCCCGGCGACGGATGCCCGCGGTGTCGATGAGAACGTACCGGCGGCCCCGGTAGAGAAACGGCGTGTCCACCGCATCCCGCGTGGTGCCGGGTTCGGTGTGGACCAGGACTCGCTCGCTCCCCACGAGCTTGTTGACGAGGGACGACTTGCCCACGTTCGGCCGACCGACGATGGCGATCGGGAGGGGTGAGATCGCCAGGCCCTCCGCCGGCGGCTCGGCGGCACGACCGCCAGCGTCAGGCGCGAGGCGCCGGACCGCCTCCAGCATCTCGGCCACGCCGCGCCCGTGCTCGGCGGACACCGGGAGCGGGTCGCCGAAGCCGAACCCGTAGAGGTCGCCGAGCTGCCCCTCCTGCGACGCCGTCTCCACCTTGTTGGCCACCAGCAACACCGGACGCCCCGATCGCCTGAGCACACGCGCGATCTCGCCATCCAGCGACGTGACACCGTCGCGCGCGTCGACCACGAACAGGACGAGGTCGGCCTCGTCAATGGCCGCCAGCACCTGGAGCCGGACGGCGTCGATCAGCGGTTCTTCCGAGGACGGGTCGAACCCGCCCGTGTCGACGGCGGTCGCCTGCCAGCGCTCGAACGTCACGAGGCCGTAGAGGCGGTCGCGCGTGACCCCCGGGACGTCCCGGACCAGCGCCTGCCGCCGGCCGACGAGCCGGTTGAACAGGGTGGACTTCCCCACGTTCGGCCGGCCGACGATGGCGACGACGGGCCCGACCATGCCTACGCGGCGACCAGCGCCGCCATCAACGCCCTCGGCGACGGGTCGACGACCCGGATCGGGGCTCCAAGGTCGCGGGCGAGGTCCGCGGGAGTCCGGTCGTCGAGGAAGACGCCATCGGCCTCGCGGAGCGCGACGGACGGGATCAGCACGCGATCACCGAGCGCCCGGCGCCCGAGCTCGCGCTGGATGTCCTGGCCGGTGAGCAGGCCGGTGACCCCGATCTGCCGGCCGAAGAAGTCGTTCGGCACGGCGGCGACCTCGACGGTGAGACCGGCCACGGCGAGCGACCCGACGAGGCGCGCCAGCCGTGGCGCGAACATCTCGCCGGTGACGACGGTGACCCGACGCGGCGCCGGGAGCCGCGGGGGGACCCGGCGAGCCGCCCTGGCGAACCCGTCCTCGAAGCTGCGGACGAGGCCGATCCCGTCCTCGATCACCCGGAAGCCCTCGTAGTCACGCGCCGGCGGCAGTTCGCATCCGGCCAGCAGGTAGATCTCGTCGCTCGCGTACACGACGCGGCTCCCGAGCCGCTGGCGGAACTCCTCCTGCCACCGGGTGACGGTCTCGACGAGACCGCGCGCCTCTTCAGGGGTGAGGGAGCGAAGAGCGGGGAGCCGCTCCCGGTGTCGCGTCAGACCCACCGGAACGACGGCCGTCGTGGTCACGGCCGGGTGGAGGCGTGAGAGATCCCGCACGGTCTGCTCCAGACGGGGGCCGTCGTTCAGCCCCGGGCAGAGCACGATCTGGGCATGCATGGAGATCCCCGCCTCCGCGAGTCGCTCCATCACGGGCAGGATCTCGCGCGACACCTTCGGCCGGCCGAGCAACGCGTGCCGCAGCCCGGGGTCGGTCGCGTGCACCGAGACGTAGAGCGGCGAGAGCCGCTGCTCGACGATCCGCTGGAGCTCGGTCTCGCCCAGATCGGTCAGCGTGATGTAGTTGCCGTGGAGGAACGAGAGGCGGTAGTCGTCATCCTTCACGTAGAGGCTCTTCCGCATGCCCTTCGGAAGCTGGTGAATGAAGCAGAAGACGCACTTGTTGGCGCAGGTCGAGATCTCCGCCGGCCGCGGCGCCTCGAACTCGAGTCCCAGCTCGCGCCCGCCCTGTCGCAGGAGGCGCACCCTCACCCGCGCCCCCTCGCGCTCGAGCTCGATCCCGAGCGTCTCCTCGCCCGCGCCGAAGTGGAAATCGATCACGTCCCGGAGCGGGGCGCCGTTGATCGCGAGCAGCCGGTCACCCACGCGGAGCCCGGCCGCCGCGGCCGCGCTGGCCCGTCGCACCCCGCGCACCACGACGCCAGCCGGCGCGTCAGCGCAGGAGCGTGTCTTCATGCTCAGGCTCGGCCGCCGGTTCCGCGTTCAGGTAGCGCATGCCCTGCGAGATATAGTGGAGCCCCGAGAAGAGGGTGAAGCCGGCCGCGACCCAGATGATCGCTCTGAGGGCCAGGGGTTCGCGCATGTACGGCATCAGCATCGCGACCAGCACCGTCATGATCTGGAAGAAGGTCGACAGCTTGCCGGCGCGCGTGGGCGAGGGATGGATCTGTCCGCCGGTCATGTGGATCAACACGGCGCCGCAGACCAGGATGACGTCGCGCGAGATGACGAGCGCGGTGATCCAGAACGGCAGCGCCCGCAGGTACGTGAGCGTGACGAAGGAGGCCGTGAGGAGCAGCTTGTCCGCCATCGGGTCGAGGAAGGCGCCGAGGCGGCTCTGGCTCCCGCGGCTCCGCGCCACGTAGCCGTCGAGGAGATCCGTGAGGCTCGCCAGGCAGAACACCGCGAGCGCCGCGCCCGGCCTGCGGTACACGAGCAGGGTCACGAAGACGGGGACCAGCAGAATGCGGAGGACCGTCAGCCAGTTGGGAAGTCCCATGGGTGTCTGGACAATCCGACAGTGTACCACCGCTCGGGACGGCCCGCCGGCAGGGCGGCCGCGGTTCGAGGCGTGATGACGCCCGGGTGAACCGGGCCGTGTTCAGCGCCCCGGTGTCACGCGGTACGAAGCGACGGCGCTGATCAGCTGGCCCGGCAGCTCGACGTCGAGCCGAACGCCGGACGCCTCGTCCGCACGCGCGAGCACCCGCCCCCGCTCGTAGCAGAGCGCGAGCGCGCCGCCGCTGGCGTAAGGGATCCTGAGGGTCACCCGGCGCGCGAGCGGCCGGAGCGCCGTCCCGATCCGGGCCAGGAGGTGCTCGATGCCGGCCCCGCTGGCCGCGGAAATCGGTACGCCGTCCCAGCGCAGGACGAGGCGGTCGACCTGCCCCGGGTCGCCGACACGATCGACCTTGTTGAGCACGACGAGGCTCGGACGCTCCGCCAGCTCGAGATCTTGCAGGAGCGTGTCCACCGCGGCGACGTGCTCGTCGATGCGGGGATGGCTCGCATCCACGACGTGCAGCAGGAGGTCGGCCTCGCCGAGCTCCTCGAGAGTTGCGCGGAAGGCCGCCACCAGCTGGTGGGGGAGCTTGCGGATGAAGCCGACCGTATCCGTGAGGACGAACGGCTGGCAGCCCGGAGCCGCGCAGAGGCGGGCCGCGGGATCGAGCGTGACGAAGAGCTCGTCCGCGACCCGGAACCCGGCGCCCGTCAGGCGGTTCAGCAGCGTGGTCTTGCCCGCGTTCGTGTACCCGACGAGCGCCACCACCGGCAGGCCGGCCCGGCTCCGCCGATCTCGCTGCAGGCGACGATGCACGCGCACGCGGCGGAGCTGGGCCTGGATCTGGGCGAGTCGCCGCCGGATGACCCGACGGTCCGACTCGAGCTGCGTCTCGCCCGGGCCCCGCGTGCCGATGCCGGCGCCGAGCCGCTCGAGATGACTCCACTGCCCCACGAGGCGCGGCAGCAGATACGAGAGCTGGGCCAGCTCGACCTGCAGCTTGCCCTCGCTCGTGCGGGCTCGCTGGGCGAAGATGTCCAGGATCAGCGCGGTCCGGTCGATGACCTTGCCACCGAACGCGGCCGTCAGGTTCCGCTCCTGGACGGGCGAGAGGGCGTCGTCGGAGATCAAGAGCGTCGCGTCGAGGCTCCGCCCCAGCGCCGCGATCTCGTCCGCCTTCCCGCGGCCGAAGTACAGCCCCGGGGCCGGCGCCTGGCGCTCCTGGATCACGCGGCCGGCGACCTCGGCGCCCGCGGCCTCGGCCAGTCGCGTCAGCTCGTCGAGCGACTCCTCGACCTCCCACCGCGCTTCCGACGGCCGCTTCAGTGCCGCGACGATCGCGCGCTCCGCGGCTGCTCCCGTTCCGTACCCCTCGCCCTTGCCGTTCGCCCCTCGATTCGTCACCCGATCACACCTCCCTGTTCGACCATGGCCGCGATCAGCTCGGCGGCGCCCTCCGCCCCGCCGACGCGGTCGACGTCGAACCACCGGATCCCCGGCTCGCGCGCGAACCAGGTCCACTGACGCTTCGCGTACCTCACCGTCTCCTGCTCCATCGCGCGAACCGCGTCGCCCTCGGCCGTGCGTCCCCGGACCACGTCGACGAACTGCCGGTACCCGATGCCCGAGAGCGCCGGGAGGGTCGGATCGCCGCACCGGTCGAGCAAGACGCGCACCTCCTCGGCGAGGCCGTTTCGCGCCATCGCCCGGGCCCGGGTGCGGAGGTCGGTGAAGAGCCGTGCTCGGTCGCGGGTCAGGCCCACGTAGAGAAGGGTGTAGGGCGCCTCGGCGGCCTGCCATCGGACCTGGTCGGCGGCCGCGAGGCCGCCGGCTCGGTGCACCTCGAGCGCCCGGATGATGCGCGCGCGGTCGTTCGGGTGCAGGCGCCGCGCGGCGTGCGGCGCGGCCGCGGCCAGTCGCGCGTGGAGCGCCGGAGACCCCCGAGCGGCCGCGACCGCCTCCAGCTCGCGCCGGAACTCGGGGTCCCGGGGCGGCGCCGGATCGAGCCCGCGCAGGAGGGCGCGGATGTAGAGACCCGTGCCGCCGACCACGACCGGCAGCCGGTCCCCTTCGCGGATGCGCTCGATGGCGTCTCGCGCGTCGGCGCGGAATCGGGCCGCCTGGTAGCGTTCGTCAGGGTCGACGATGTCGATCAGGTGGTGGCGAACCGCGGCCAGCTCGGCGGGCGACGGCTTGCCCGTGGCAACGTCGAGGCCCCGGTAGACCTGACGCGAATCGGCTCCCACCACCTCGATCGGGAGCCGGCGCGCCAGCGCCACCGCCGTGGCCGTCTTGCCCACGCCGGTCGGCCCGGCGATGACGAGGAGGGGAAGCTTGGCTACCAGGTCCGTCTGAGCTCCTTCCGGATCTCGATCAACGAGACCCGCGAAACGACCGGCCGACCGTGCGGACAGAAGTAGGGCGCCTCGGAGCGCGAGAGGTCCGAGACCAGCCGCGCCATCTCCTCCGAGGCCAGGCGCTGGTTCGCCTTGACGGCCGCGCGGCACGCAACGAAGGCGAGCGCCCGGTCGACTTCCGGTGGCTGCTCTCCTGATGGCTCGAGATCGTCGAGGAGCCGCTCGACCAGCCGCCTCGGCTCCTGACCGCGGAGCAAGGCCGGAACGGCAGACAGCGCGACCGCGCCGGCCCCCCCGTCCTCGATCGCGAAGCCCAGCCGCCCGAGCGTGTCTCGCCAGCGATCGAGGAGGGCCCGCGCGGCCGGCGAGAGATCGAGGGGCGCCGGCGCCAGCACCCTCTGCGACGCGAGCGGGCCGCGCGCCAGCTCGGCCCGGAACCGATCGAACAGCACGCGCTCGTGCGCCACGTGCTGGTCGATGAAGAAGACCTCCTCGTCGTTGGAGGCGACCACGAACGTGTCCTGCACCTGACCGAGCACGCGTCCGAACCGGTCGGTCAAGTAGGGCGCGGCCGCCTCGGCGAACAGCTCCGGCTGCCCCAGGGCGCCCATGGTCATCCCGGGACCTGCCCCGGGCCGGTCCGCCGGGGCCGCGCCGGGGAACGCAAGTCCTGTCCCGGCCTCGGGCGACGTCGGCCCCAGTGCCACGACCACGCCGGGAACACGCAGGGCGTCCTGCACCGCCGCGAACACCATCTCCTGCACGAGGCGCGGATCCCTGAATTTCACCCAGGCCTTGGTGGGATGGACGTTTACGTCGACGTCCTGAGGCGGCAGCGCGAGCGTGACGACCGCGAGGGGAAAGCGCTCGCGCGGCAGGAGTGGCCGGAACGCGTCGAGGATCGCCTGCAGCAGCATCGTGTCACGCACGGGCCGGCCGTTCACGACGATGAGCATCGCATCCCGCGCGCCTCGAGAGACGGCCGGAGCCGACAGGAGTCCCGCGATCGTGATGCCGTGGTCGGTCTTCTCGACCGGCAGGAGACGCTCGGCCAGGTCGTAGCCGAAGAGCGCCCCCACCCGGTCCCGCAGCGTCCGCGCGGCCGGGGCGTTCAGGACCTCGCGGCCGTTATTCGTCACGCGCAGGCGGACGTCGGGGTGGGCGACCGCGAGGTGGGTGAGGAGCCGCAGCGTCGACGCCAGCTCCGTCGCGGCGCTCTTCAGGAACTTGAGCCGCGCGGGGGTGTTGAAGAACAGGTCCCGCACCTCTACGCTCGTCCCCGCGCTCGCGGGGACGGACACCCGCTGCACGATCGCGCCGGCCTCGCCGGCGATGCGGGTCCCCTCGCCGCCGGGACGCGGGCTCGTCACCATCACGAACCGCGAGACCGCGCAGATGGCCGGCAGCGCCTCGCCCCGGAAGCCGAGCGTGGTGATCGCCTCGAGATCCTCGGCCGTGGAAACCTTGGAGGTGGCGTGGCGCCTGAGCGCCAGCTCGAGGTCCTCGGCCGTCATGCCGTACCCATCGTCGGCCACGGCGATCCTCGCGGTTCCGCCGTCCCGCAGCTCGACGGCGAGCGCCGTCGCCTCCGCGTCGAACGCGTTCTCGACGAGCTCCTTCACCGCCGCCGCCGGACGCTCGACGACCTCGCCGGCGGCGATCTTGTTGACCAGATCGTCGGGCAGGAGGTGGATCCTGCTCATCGCGGGAGGCGGCGCTGCCAGTCGGCGAGAATGTTCAGCGCGTCCAGGGGCGTGAGGCGCGACAGATCGAGCTTCTGAAGCTCGATCGCGAGCGGATCGGGGGCGGGCGCGAAGAGACCGAGCTGGGCGGCGTCGGCTCGGTCTCGCTCGACGGCGTGCGAGGCCTCCAGCTCGCTCAGCAGCTCCTTCGCCCGCTGGATGACGGGGGCGGGCACGCCGGCCAGGCGCGCGACCTGGATGCCGTAGCTCCTGTCCGTGCCGCCCGGCCGCACCGTGTGCAGGAAGACGATCTCGTCGTTCCACTCGCGCACGGCGACGTGGAAGTTGCGGACGCGGGGCAGGCACTCCGCCAGCTGCGTCAGCTCGTGGTAGTGCGTGGCGAAGAGCACCTTGGCGCCGGCCGCTCGATCGTGCAGCTGTTCGACCACGGCCCAGGCGATGGCGAGGCCGTCGTAGGTGGAGGTGCCACGGCCCACCTCGTCGAGCAGCACGAGGCTCCTCGGCGTCACGTTGTGCAGGATGGTGGCGGTCTCGATCATCTCGACGAGGAACGTGCTCTGGCCCCCGGCGAGGTTGTCCTGCGCGCCCACTCGCGTGAAGATGCGATCGACCACCCCGAGTCGTGCCTCCCGGGCCGGGACGAAGGCGCCCATCTGCGCCATGATGGCGATCAGCGCGGCCTGGCGAAGGTAGACCGACTTCCCGGACATGTTGGGGCCGGTGAGGATCATCACCGACGCGTCGGCGTCCAGGTGGACGTCGTTTGCAACCACCGTCACGTCCGCGCGGCTCTCGAGGACGGGATGGCGGCCGTCGATCACCCGGAACACGGCACCGTCGTCGACGAGCGGCCGGACGTGGCCGCGCGCGTGCGCCCGCTCGGCCAGGGCCGCCAGCACGTCGAGCTGTCCGATGGCCCGCGCGGTCTGGATGAGGTCGCCGGCCCGGGCAGCGACCGCGTCGCGGACCTCCTCGAACAGCTCGTGCTCGAGCCGGCGGATGCGCTCCTCGGCGCCGAGCACCCGCGCCTCGGCGTCCTTCAGCTCCGCAGTGACGAACCGCTCGGCCCCCGCGAGGGTCTGCCGCCTCACGTACTGAGGCGGCACGCGCGCCGCCTGGGAGTGGCTCACCTCGATCCCGTACCCGAAGACGCGGTTGAACCGGACACGGAGCGACGAGAGGCCGGTGCGCGTGCGCTCGGCGCTCTCGAGCGCGGCGATCCAGTCCCGCGCCTCGCGACCGCCGTTGACGAGCTCCGAGAGGACGTCGCTCCAGGACGGACGGATCAGCCGGCCCTCGTGGAGGACGACCGGCGGTTCGTCCACGATCGCCCGCTCGAGCAGGTCGCGTACGTCTTCGAGGACCTGGATCTCCGCGGCCAGCCCTGACAGGAGCCCCGATGCCGGCACGTCGAGGAGGGTGCGGAGCTCCGCCAGCGGAGCGAGCGACGCACGCAGACCGACGAGGTCCCGGGCGTGGGCCACGCGCATCACCGCCCGGCTCGCGAGCCGCTCGATGTCCCCGATCCGCCCGAGCACCCTCCGGACGGCATTGCGGGCGGCGGGCGTCCCGACCAGCTCGGCCACGGCGTCCTGACGAGCCCGGATCGCCCCGGGGTCGAGGAGCGGACGGAGCATCCACTGGCGGAGAAGCCGGGCGCCCATCGGCGTCAGGGTCGCGTTCAGCGCGCCGAAGAGCGCCGGGAAGAGCGCCAGGGTCTCGACCGCGGCCTCGTCGATCGTCATCGAATCGGCGGACACCAGGCGCTGCAGCCGGACGAGATGGCCGAGGGCGTCGCCGTGGGTCTGGCGGAGGTACGCCAGGGCGCCACCGGCCGCCTGCAGCCCGACCGTCATCTCTCCGAGGCCCACGGCGTCGAGCGTGGCCGGACCGAACTGTCCGCGGAGCGCCTCGACGGCCGGGCGCAGCGCGAAGATCTGCGGGTCGCAGAAGGTCAGCACGGCGCCTCGCGCCTCGAGGCCGGCGCGGAGCGGGCGGTCTTCGCCGAGTGTTGCCGGCAAGACGACCTCGGCGGGGCGACGAAGGAGGGCCGTGTCGAGCAGGTCGGCGCCGCCCTGTCCGACCCAGAATTCGCCCGTCGAGATGTCCGTGAGGGCGAGCCCGATCTGCTGGCGGTCGCGCGCGAGCGCGAGCAGGAAGTTGTTCGCCGCGCCGGGCAGGTACGCCGTGTCCGTGAGCGTCCCGGGCGTGATGACGCGGACCACCTCCCGCCGCAGCAGCTTCTTGCCCCGCCCTGGCGCCTCCATCTGCTCGCAGACGGCGACCTTCTGCCCGGCCCGCACGAGCCGGGCGATGTACACGTCGCCGGCGTGATGGGGGATGCCGGCCATCCGGGCGCCCTGCCTGGCCGTGAGCGTGATCTGGAGGAGCTTCGCCGCCAGCTCGGCGTCCTCGAAGAACAGCTCGTAGAAGTCGCCCAGCCTGAAGAGGAGGAGGTGGTCGGGATACCGCCGCTTCAGCTCCTGGTACTGCTGCATCATCGGCGTCAGCGGCAACGGAAGGGTCACGGCGCCAGCACGGCCCGGAGCCGCTCGTAGGTGACGTCCAGGGATTCGGGGAGGACCCTCACGTCGCCGAGCGCGGACATGAAGTTCGTGTCGCCACTCCAGCGCGGGACGACGTGGACGTGCAGATGCCCCTCGATGCCCGCGCCCGCGACCCGGCCCTGATTGATCCCGACGTTGAAGCCGTCTGGACGGTAGGCGCGCCGCAGGGCCCCCGTCGCCGCCTGCACCAGCGCCATCGCCTCGGCGAGCTCGTCCCCCGTCGCGTCCTCGAGCGAGGCGACGTGCCGGTTCAGGACGGCCATGAGATGGCCGGAGGCGTAGGGATAGGCGTTGAGGATCAGGAAGGCGGCGCGGCCACGCCGCAGGAGAAGACGCTGGCGATCATCGCCGTCACCGAGCGCCTCACAGAACACGCACCCGGCCGCGGGCTCGGCCGCGCTCACGTACGCCATCCGCCAGGGCGCCCACAGGCGGTTCACCGGCGGGCGCCGGCCCGGCTCACGTGTTGACGAGCTCGCGGAGCCGCTTGCCGACCTTGAAGAACGGCACGCGCTTCTGCGGGACCTCGACGCTCGAACCGGTCTTGGGATTGCGTCCCTTGCGCGAGTTACGGTGCCGGATCCGGAAGCTCCCGAAGCCCCGGAGCTCGACCTTGTCTCCCTTGGCCAGGGCGTCGGTGATGTGGTCGAAGATCGTGTTGACGATGGTTTCGGTTTCCTTCTTCGTCAGGTTGGACAACCGCGAAATCTCGTCGATTAAATCGGCTTTCGTCATCGTCCGCCCCCCCTCTCCCGTCCGTCACGCTAGCACGCCTACAAAAATAATGTCAAGAACATTGAGGGGTTAGCCGTCGGGGGGGACCCCACACCGGGCGGGGGTGGCGAGCCGAATGGGGCTGCCCGCCGCGACAGGACCCGTCCGCCTCTCGGGTGATCCGTTCATGAACGGTCCGGGGCTAGTCCATGAGGTAGAGCGGGGTCTTCACGAGCGGCGGGTAGCCCCCGATCCCGACCACGCCGGGCAGGTCGAGCCGGTTCCGGAGAAGGCCGAAGACGGAGAAGCGACGGCGCGGCTGGATCACCCGAGGCTTGGGCGGGAGGCCCGCCAGCTGGGCGGCACCTTCGACCGCGTCGGCGAGACCGCCCAGCACGTCGACCATGCGCAGGACCCTCGCCTGCGCCCCCGAGAAGATGCGGCCATCCGCGAACTTCACCACCTCGGCGCGGTCGAGCCGACGCCCCTCGGCGACGGCGTCGATGAACTGCGCGTGGACGTCATCGAGCAGGGCCTGGAGGATTCGCCGCTCCTCCGGCGACATCGGGCGGCTCGGGTTGCCGATGTCCTTGTGGGCGCCGGCCTTCACGACGACGTAGTCCACGCCGATCTTCTTGAACAACCCCTCGACGTTGGCCATCTGCATGATCACGCCGATGGAGCCGGTGAGCGTGCCGGGGTTGGCGTAAATGCGATCCGTGGCGGCCGCAATGTAGTACCCGCCCGACGCCGCCACCGCGCCCAGCGACGCCACGACAGGCTTGCCGGCCTTCCGGAGCCGGCGGATGGCGGCGTAGACCTCCTGCGTGGGGCCGACCACGCCGCCCGGACTGTTGATCCGGACGACGACCGCGCGGACCGCCGGGTTCTCGGCGTGGCCCTCGAGATCGCGCACCACGTCGGCGGTGTCGACGATGGTGCCTTCGATCTCGACGATCGCGACCTTCTGGCCGCCGGGGAACCCCGTCCCCTCGGTGATCCGGAGCAGCGCCCAGAGCGTGACCAGGAACAGCACGATCACGCCGGCCATGAGGCCCAGCGTGAGGGCGATCACGCGAGGGCGCCCGCTCACGGGCTACTCCTCGTCGTCGTCGAACTCGTCCTTTCGCTTGCCCCGCCGGGATCGACCGCGCTGCTCCACCATCTCGCCCCGCGTCGGCTCCATCGCATGCGCGAGTTCCTTCAGACTGAGTCCGATCCGTCGCTCCTGGGGATCGACCCGGATCACCATGAGCGTGAGCTCGTCGCCCACGTTGACGATCTCCGAGGGCGCGCTGATGGTCCGGTTGGACATCTGGGAAATGTGCAGAAGCCCGTCGACGCCCGGCTCGAGCTCGACGAACGCGCCGAAGTCCGTGAGCCGCACGACCTTGCCGGTCACGCGCGACCCCATCGGGTATCGCGCCGCGACCGTGTCCCAGGGATCGGGCTGGATCTGCTTGAGGCCGAGGGAGATCCGCTTGTTCTCCCGGTCGACACTCATGATCTGGGTCTCGATCTCCTGGCCCTT
>CAZWXA010000027.1:0-19028 GCA_964637755.1 uncultured bacterium
GGGGGACCCCACACCGGGCGGGGGTGGCGAGCCGAATGGGGCTGCCCGCCGCGACGGACCCGTCCGCCTCTCGGGTGATCCGTTCATGAACAGTCCGGGTTAGAACTTGTGGGACTGCCCGCAGCCGCAGCTCGACTTCACGTTGGGATTCTTCACGGCGAACCCGGCACCCATCATGTCGTTCTCGACGAAGTCGATCTCGGTGCCCTCCAGGTACGGCGCGCTGAACTGGTCGACGAACACCTTGACCCCCTGGGTCTCGACGACGTTGTCGCCCGCCGTCGCCTCGTCTTCCCAGCCCAGCTCGTACGACATCCCCGAGCACCCTCCACCGACCACCCGGATGCGCAGGCCAGTTTCGGGCTTGCCCTCCTCCAGGCGCAGGTCGGACACCTTCTTCGCGGCCGTGTCGGTCAGCGTGATCATTCAGGACCTCCTCTCAGGCAGTACGGGCTCTCAGCAGTACGGGCTATCGGCATTCCGGGCTGTGTGAACACGGTTTTTCGGGGCTGATCAGTCTGAACTGTATCACAGAATTCCCGCCGCCGGGAGCAGGGTCAGCTCCTCGAGCGAGGCCCCGGGCGGCAGGGACGCCATGAGCACCGCCGCCTGCGCGACGTCCTCGGGACGGAGCATCCTGGCGCGATCCGGACCACCAGGAATGCCGTCCCAGAGCGGCGTATCCACCGCGCCCGGGACGAGCACCCCCACCCGCACGCCCGTACCGCGCAACTCCTCGGCGAGGACGCGGCTCCAGGCCAGGACGCCGGCCTTCGTGGCGCTATAGGCGGCCGTGCCCGCGATGGGACGCTTCCCGGCGATCGACCCGACGGTGATGATCGTGCCCGCCCTCTGCGCGAGCATCACCGGGAGCACGGCCCGGCACCCGAGCATCACGCCGCGGAGGTTCACCGCGAGCAGGGTGTCCCAGTCGGCGGTCGTGGCGTCCGCGACGGGGCTGAAGGATGCGCTCCCCGCCGCCGTCACCAGCACGTCCACCCGGGAGAAGGCGCCCAAGGTGTCCCGGACGAGCGCCTCCACCGAGGGTTCGGACGTCACGTCCGTCTCCGCGGCCAGCGCCCGGCCGCCGGCCGCCCGGATGAGCGCGGCCGTGGACTCGATCTGCGAACGGGTGCGCGCCGCGACGGCCACCGCCGCGCCCTCCGCCGCGAGCGCGAGCGCGATCGCCCGCCCGATGCCGCGGCCGCCGCCCGTGACGATCGCCACCCGATCCGCGAGCTTCACAGGACAAGCCCGCGCCCGGACTTGATCAGCTCCATGAACTCCGCGCGCGTCTCGGGCCGCGAGCGGAAGCTGCCCAGCATCGCGGACGTGACCGCCTTCGAGTTCTGCTTCTCGACCCCGCGCATCATCATGCAGAGGTGGATCGCTTCCATGACCACCGCCACGCCGCGCGGCTGGAGCGCCTCGTCGAGCGTGTTCGCGAGCTGCGTCGTCAGGCGTTCCTGCACCTGGAGTCGCCGGGCGAACATGTCCACGAGACGCGGGATCTTCGACAGCCCGACGATCTTCCGGTCCGGCATGTAGGCGATGTGCGCCTTGCCGACGAATGGGAGAAGATGATGTTCACACAAAGAAAAAAAGTCGATGTCTTTGACGACGACCATCTCGTCGTACTGCTCGACGAAGAGCGCATCGTTGAGGATGTCGCGGACGTTCTTGGTGTACCCGGAGGTCAGGTACCGGAGCGCCTTCTCGACGCGCTCCGGGGTGCGCGCGAGCCCCTCGCGCTGGGCGTCTTCTCCCAGTTCTTTCAGGAGCTGCTCCACGAGCTTGGCGATCATCCGGGACCGTCCTCTTCTCCGCGGTATTCGAAGCGGTTCTTCGCGGTCTCGATCACCGCCACTCGCGAGAGCCCCGGCACCCGAGGCGCGAGCCAGCCCCAGAAGACGCGCGCCAGGTTCTCACCGGTGGTGATCACGCCCGACAGTTCCGGCACCGTCGCCGCAAGATCGCGGTGATCCACCCTGTCGATCAACGAGCAGGCCACGGTCTCGTCGAGCGCACCCAGGTCGGCGGCCATGCCGGTCACGGGATCCGGAGTGCCGCCCACCGTGACCTCGACGTAGTAGTTGTGGCCGTGGGCACGATGGCAGGCCCCGTAGACGCCGGCGTTCTCGTCCGGAGTGAGATGCGGGCTCTCCAGACGATGCGCGGCGCTGAAGTGATACACGCGCGTCAGCGCCACTTGACCGCGAGACCCGCCTGGCGGTCCGTTGCCGATCGCTCCGGTCTCTCCGGTCGGGGTCGGGCCGAGGGTGCGCTGTTCGGCCTCGCGGTGCGATCTCAACGCCGTCCGCTCCGGACCGAATCGTCACCCACCGAAGTAGTCCACGTACAGGGTCGGATCCTCCCACAGGCGCACGCGCCAGAGACGCTCCGCTCCGAGCTTGGGCACGAGCACCCCCCAGATCGCGACCGCAATGTTCTCGGTGGTGGGGACCTTCCCGGCGAAGAGCGGATCGGCGTTCAGGTCGGCATGGTCGAACCGGCTCAGGAGGAGCTCGCCGACGATCCGCTTCAGCTCCGCGAGGTCCATCACCATCCCGGTCCGCGGATCGATCTCGCCCCGGACCGTCACCTCGAGCGAGTAGTTGTGGCCGTGGGTGACCGAGAGAGCGCCGAACACACGCCGGTTCTCCTCGGGCGTCCACTGGTCCACGTGGTACCGGTGGCCGGCCGAGAACGGAAACGCGCGGGTGCTGTAGCCGACGGGGCGGAGTGCCGTCATGCGGCGGCCGCTCCACCCCGTGCCGGACCATCACGCGCCACCGGCCGGCGACCGGCGGGCTCTCCGGCCATCATGCCGCGGCCGCCTCGGCGAACTGCGCCGTCACGCGATCGCGGGCGAACCGGCTCACCCACGACCGGCCGGCGGCAGCCAGGTCCTTCCGCAGTCGGTCGTCGACGAGCACGGTCTCGAGCGCCGCCGCCAGCCCGTCAGGGCTACGGGGATCGACGAGGAGCCCGGTACGGCGGTCGAGCACGACCTCCGGCACCGCCGCCGTCCGGCAGGCCACCACCGGGAGCCCCGCCGCCATCGCCTCCACGAAGACGATGCCGAAACCCTCCTGCACCGACGGCAGGCAGAAGCAGTCGGCGTTCACGTATTCCTCGGCGAGCTGGCCGCGCGTGACGTCTCCGAGCAACACGACGGTATCTTCCAGGGCACGCTCCCTCCGGAGGGCCAGGAGCCGCTCCCATTCCGGCCCCCTCCCTACGATGCGCACCTGGACATCGGGGATTCGCCGGCTCAAAATCCTGGCGGCCTCCAGCAGATCCTCGAAGCGCTTGCGGGGATACATCCGACCGACCGACAGCACCACCGGCCGGTCCGCGGGCCGCCGCCGGGCCCCGGCGAAGCGACGCTGCCACTCCTCGAGGTCGACCGGCTCCGGCACGACGGCGAGCTTCCCCCGCGGCACCGCGTACAGGCGCTCCGCCGTCCGCGCCGAGTACTCGCTCGTCACGAAGACCCGATCGGCCCGCGCCACGTTCAGCCGCTCCCATCTCGCCTGGCGGGTGAGCAGCGCCCTGACCAGGCCGCGCTCGTTGCGCAGCTCGTCCGCGACGATGCCCTTGAGGCTCGCCACGAAGCGACAGGACCGCCGCCGGGCCCAGAGGAACCCGTCGAGGTCGAAGCCGACGACCACGTCCGCGCGGGGCGGCGAGAGGGCGACGCCGGCGTTGTAGAGGTAGCGGTCGAGGGTGTGGAAGCGGGTCCTGAGCCGGGGGGGCCTGATCTCCACCTCGTGGCCGCCCGCCACGAGCCCCGCGGCCAGGGTGTCGATCCCCACGAAGGTGCCGCTCCCCTCCGTCGCCGTGAGCGGCGTGGACGTGAGGAAGGCGAACCGCACTACCGCCCCTGGAACCTCGGCGGGCGCTTCTCGAGGAACGCCCGCGTCCCCTCCCGGTAGTCCTCGCTGTCCCAGACGTCGAGCGAGAGCTTCTGCAGGTGCGTGCGGCGCGCCTCGGTCAACCCATCGAGGATGGACTGGACCATCACCTTCGAGCCGCGCACGGACATCGGGGCGTTGTCCGCGACCGTCCGCAGGTAGTCGTACGTGGCCCGCTCGAGGTCCTCCCTGGGCAGGAGCCGCTGGATGAAGCCGATGGCGAGGGCTTCCGCCCCGTCCACGGCGCGGGCCGAGTAGAGGATGTCCATCGCGTAGGCGGGGCCGACGAGCTCGACGAGCTGCGTCACCGCGTCGACCGGATAGATGATGTTGAGCTTGGCCGCGGGGATCCCGAACTTCGATCCCTCGGCCGCGAAGCGGAGGTCGCACGCCATCGCCACGGCCATGGCGCCCCCCATGCAGTACCCATAGATCATCGCCACCGTCGGCTTCGGGCAGCCCCGGATCGCCGCGTACGCGGCCGCGGTCTGTCTGTTGTAGTGGAGCGCGCTCTCGCGGTCCTTGCGATTCTCCCGGAACTCCGAGATGTCGGCACCGGCGGCGAACGCGTCCGTGCCGGCGCCGCGGTAGACGACCGCGCGGATCGAGTCGTCCTTGGCGAGGCCCTCCGTGATCCGCGCGATCTCCTGCCACATCCCGAGGCTGATCGCATTGCGCACCTTCGGGCGGTTGAAGGCCACCGTCGCGATGGCGCCCTCGTGCTCGACGAGAATGTCTGTCATGGCTCCGGGTACCTCCCGTGGTCGTGGCACGGTCGAACACCTGGACGACGACCCGGCCGCGCCCGACCCGTGTGGCGCGGAGCACGGCGCCGCCTGGTCACGGCTTCATGACCTCGCCCACGCCGGCAGCGGCGAGGTCGGCGATCGCGGCCCGGTCGCAGCCGATCGAGGCCAGCACCTCGCGGGTGTGGGCGCCGGGCACGGGCGCGGGCGTGCGAACGGCGGGCGGCGTGCGGCTCAGGGACAGCGGCAACCCCAGCACCCGGACCGTCCCGTAGGCCGGGTGCTCCTGCTCCTGGACGAGACCGTACCCCCGCACCTGGGGATCGGCGAACACCTGCTCGAGGGTGTAGATCGTCGGCCTGATCATAGTAGACGCGGTCCCGTCCGGCATCGCCCGGACGCTCGATCCGCACCACCTCCGCGCCGAAGTCGGCGAGGATTTTGGTGCGCCCACGGCACGAAAAGTCTACCACGTTACTCCCGGAACTCCTGGTCGAGGATCTCGCGGATGAAGCGATCGATGGAGACCGGATAGAACCGCACGTCGGGGGACAGGATCACGCCCGTGTTGATGATCTCGCGCCGCGCGAGCTCGTCGAGGATCCGCTCGACGTGGCCGTGGCTGTCCCCCTCCTGGCGCTGGATCTTGAGGTCCTCGCTCGCGAGCGACACCCGCGACGCGTACCGGAAGCTGAAGACCCGGAAGGTGAGCGCCTGGTCCATCAGCTCCGTCTCGCCAAACAGCTCGCCATAGGTGGCCCCGTCCCGCCCTGGAGCGATGACGAGGCGCGGCGAGACGCGGATCTTCCCGCGCACCTCGACGGACCTCCCCGGGTGATCGTGCTCGGGCCCGATCAGGATGTAGGGCAGGACGTGGTACCCCGCGATGATGCCGGTCAGCGGCTTCCTCAACACTTCGGTCCGCTCGAAGACGTGCTGGAGGAACTCGGGATCGCGCTCGTCATGAGCCATGCCCGGATTGTAGCAGGCCGCCCGGAGGCGACCCCGACCCCGGCAGCAACCCGCGGGCCTTCCTCCTCAGGGTCCCAGGTCGTCGCGGAGCACCCGCCCGGTCCCCGTCAGCCGCACCCCCGCGCTTGACAACGGAGTCGGCAGGACCCCACCCTTGCGCTCACATGGGACGAAGGCTGCGTGCTCTCATCCTCGCGCTGGCCCTCGGAGCGGGCGGGCCGTGGGCCGCCACGGCGGCGCGAGCCGAGTGGCTCGCCGACACCGACGGCGCGCTCGTCTACGAGGACAACCTGAGCCGGGCCGCCACCGCGCGCGACGAGAAGAGCGACCTGGCGCTGGTCGGAACCCTCTCCGCCGGCCCGTCCTTCCAGGTGACGGACTCGACCAGCCTCCGCCTCACCGGCGACCTGAAGGGCCGCGTCTACACCGAGTTCGAGGGCCTGACCAGCCTGTCGACGGGGCTCACGGTCGCCGCGCGGCGGAAGTTCGGGCTCGGCCCGTTCGCGCCCTGGGTGCGCGCCTTCGGCTCCGCGGCATATCTGAACTACCGCGATGACGTGCTCGACAGCCTGGTCCTGGACGCCGGCGCCGAGGTGGGCAAGCGCGTTCACGAGCGGGTGGACCTCCAGGCGGGCTACCTCTACGAGGTGCGGGAGGCGGGCACCGCGGTGTTCGACCAGGCCGCGCACATCCTCTCCGTCAGGGGGATCCTGTCACTCACGGATGCCGTCGATCTCGTCGTCGGCGGCATGGCCCGCTGGGGGGACTTCACGGTACACCGGGCCGTCACGACGCCGCGGCCGCCCCCTCCCGCGCGGGTGGTCGAGACGTTCGACGTCCCGCTCTACGCCTTCAAGATCGACGCCGCCACCTACACCGCCTCCTTGAGTTTGAGCTACGCGCTGAGCCGGCACGCCGCCGTGAGCCTCGGCTACGAGTACCAGTTCACCCAGGGGCCGCGCGTCACCTACACCAACAACGTCTGCCGGGCGAGCCTCAGCTACCGCTACTGACCCGATCCCAGGATCCGTCGGGTCGATCGCGACCCCGGCGGGATTGCCGAAGAGCACGGGAGGCGGCTCAGACGGCCCCGGGTGCGAGGCCGCCTGGACCGTCTCCGGCGCAGCCGAGGCCAGACCCGAGAGGATCGCAACGACAGGGCCGACGCGCGCGTGGCGGCACACCTGGAGTCCTGGGACTCCAGGTCGAGCCGAGCCGCAGCCCCCCGACTCCCCGTGGCCCCGGCATGCGGCGCCGAGATCCGTCTCCGCACTCCGGGAGTCCGATTTCTTCAGATCCGCTGGAGACGTGCTGGAGATGTTGGCGCGCGGAAGCCTGCGGATCGGGCTAACATTGATCCGCGATGCGATCCGCGATGCCGCTCGTCGAGGTCCGGCCGGCGCGGTGACTTCGCCACCGCGTCTTCCGCTCTTCCTGCTTCTCGCCTGCCTCGTGACCGGCGCCGCACCGCCGGAGCCCGCCGCCGCGGGAGGCGTGGACGCTGTCGTCCGGGGCAGCGCGGGAAAGCCGGCGGCGGACGCGGTCGTCTACGCGATGCCGCTCTCGGGCACGCGGGTTCCCACGGCGCGCCCGGCCCGAGGGGTGATCGACCAGCAGGACAAGGAATTCGTGCCCCACGTCAAGCCCATCCAGGTGGGCACGCCGGTCGTGTTTCCGAACAAGGACGACATCCGCCATCACGTGTACTCGTTCTCGCCGGCCAAGAAGTTCGAGCTGCCGCTCTACAAGGGCGTCCCGGCGGCGCCGGTGACCTTCGATCGGGCCGGCGTCGTCGTCCTCGGCTGCAACATCCACGACTGGATGCTGGGCTACGTCTTCGTGGTGGAGACGCCCTACTTCGGCGCCACCGATGCCGACGGGAAGACCCAGCTCCGGGACCTCCCTCCCGGCAGCTACGAGGTCCGCGTCTGGCACCCGCGACTGGCGGCCGATCCGGGGGGCCAGCGCGTGTCGATCGCCGGATCCGGGGTCGAGCAGGTCGAGTACCGGATCGTTCTCAAACCCGAGTGGCGCCCGCGCCGCGCCCCCGCGCCAGGCGGCGACAGCTACCGGTAGTGCCGTGAGTCGGGTGTGGCTCGCCGCAGGGACTCCTCGCGCCACGCTCCCCCCTGATGGGCGGCGCCGGAACCCGCAGCCCCTTCGGGCGGCGTGCGGCCGCCCGGGGCGCAGGCCGCGCACGCCTCTGCGCAGGCGGCGTCGGTAGCGTGCGGTTCCGCCGGCTCCGGACCCGCATCATCGTCTTCTTCGTGGGCCTGATCGCGCTCGTCCAGGCCGCCAGCTTCCTCGCGGCGAGCGCGACGATGACCCGCAACGCCCGGGCCACGATCCAGGATGAGCTCGCCGTCGGCGGCAAGGTCTTCGCACGGCTGATCGGCACCCGCACCCGGCACCTCGCCGAGGCGGCCCGGCTCCTGTCGGGCGACTTCGCCTTCAAGACCGCTGCCTCCTCGGACGATCGGGGGACGGTACTGTCGGTCCTCGGGAATCACCAGGCCCGGATCGGCGCCGACGTTACGATGCTGGCGTCGACCGACGCGGCGCTCGTCGCCGACACGCTGCACCCGGCGAGCCCGGGCGCGCCGTTTCCGTTTCCCAGGCTGATCGCCACCGCCGAACAGGCCGGTGAGGCCTCCGCCATCGTGTTCATCGACGGGCGGGCGTATCAGATGGTCGCCGTCCCCCTCCTGGCCCCGCTCCCGATCGCGTGGATCTGCGTCGGCTTCGTCATCGACGATCGGGTCGCCAGGGACCTCCAGACCCTCACGCTCCTGCACGTGTCCTTTCTCGCCGCGCCGGCGGGTGGGAGGGTCACGACTCTGGCTTCCACCCTGCCTGCTCGCGCGCGCGAGGCCCTGGGCACCGGACTGCCCACGGCGGCGACCGGGGGCGAGACGAGCACCTCGGTGCGGGTCGGTCGCGATGAGTATGTGACCCGCATCGTCCCGCTCGGCGGCCCGGACGGCACGGCGATCGTCGCCGCGCTCCAGCGCTCCCTCGCGGAGGCCCTCCGGCCGGTCCGCCGGCTCCAGCTCGCGCTCCTCGCGATCGCCTCCGCCGGCCTGCTGGTGTCCCTCGCCAGCGGGGTGCTCATCGCGGGGCACGTCACCCGGCCCGTGCGGCGGCTCGTCGAGAGCGCCCGGCGCGTGGCCCGGGGGGACTACGACCACGCGGTCACGGTGACGCAGGGAGACGAGATCGGGGAGCTGGCGACGACCTTCAACCACATGACGCAGGGGCTCGCCGAGCGGGACCGGGTCCGCGCCGAGCTCGACCGCACGAGCCGCCTCAAGCGGTTCTTCTCCCCGCAGGTCGCGGAGCTGATCGTCTCCTCGGGAGACGAGTCGGTGCTCGACTCCCACCGGCGGGAGATCACCGTGGTCTTCTGTGACGTGCGGGGATTCACCGCGTTCGGGGAGCGCGCGGAACCCGAGGAGGTGATGGGCTTCCTCCGGGATTATCACGAGGCCGTCGGCGCCCTGGTCTTCCGCTTCGAGGGAACGATCGAGCACTTCGCCGGCGACGGGATGATGGTGTTCTTCAACGATCCCGTGCCCTGCCGGGACCACGCCGAGCGCGCCGTCCGGCTGGCGGTCGCCATGCGGGAAGCGGTGGCCGCCCTGCTCGCGCGATGGCAGCGGCGCGGCCACCCGCTCGGCTTCGGCGTGGGCCTCGCGATGGGCCACGCGACGCTCGGGAAGATCGGCTTCGCGGGACGCTTCGACTACGCCGCCATCGGCAGCGTGGCGAACCTCGCGTCCCGGCTCTGCGACGAGGCCCGCGACGGCCAGATCCTCGTGAGTCAGGCCGTCCTCGCCGCGGTGGGCAACCTCGTGGAGGCCGAGCCGCTCGGCGCGCTCGCCCTCAAGGGCTTCGCCCAGCCCGTCCCGGTGTTCAACGTGCTGAAGCTCCAGGAGCCGGCGGCGCCGTGATCTCCGGCCTCCGCGCGCGCGTGAGGACTGGCACCGCCAAGCACGGCGCTGATCGGGTCGGAGAAGACCTTCACGGGTCGATGGGATTCCTGCCACCCTACCGCGGCTCCGGACCGTCCGCGCCCGGCGTCGCCCAGAACCGCGCGTAGTGCGCCTTCAGCTGCGCGGGCACCGAGCGCACGTCCGGATGGCGCCGCGCCTCGACGTATGCCCGCCGGGTCGCCGGGTCCCTGAAGTCGACGCTGCCCGGCACGCAGCACATGATCGATGCGGGATCGCGCACGTGTTCGAGACCGAGCGCGTGCCCCAGCTCGTGGGCCACCACCTGGTAGAGCAGCGTCTCGCGGCTCGTCTGGCCGCGGGTCTGCGGGGGGACGATCTCGATGCGCACCGGCAGGGTGACGACCCCCCCGCTGGCGTGAACGACGGTCTCGCCCATGAGCCCGGGCGTGGCCGACGCCGCGAACGTCACGACCACGTGCGCCTCGCCCTGCCGCTGGACCGGCGCGAACACCGCCACGCCGAGCGTCTCGCGCGCCACCGCGTTCCAGTCGCTCACCGCCCGCGCGACGGCGGCGTCCAGCGATGCCTCGCCCGCGGACGCCACGTGGAGCGCGAGCGGGAAGCGCGACCGCGGGTGACCCTCGAACCCCGACAGGTCGGTGTCGGAGGCCGCCGCCATGCCGGCGAAGAGCAGCACGAGGCCGAGAGCGAGGCTCATTGTCTACTCCACCGGTTACTATCAGAAGGTATGAACCTGTGGACACGAAGGCTGCCTGCTCTGGCCCGAGCCCCCGGCGGTCGTCAGCTGGAACTGCGGCGCGAGCCTAGTGCAAACGGATCATGATTTGCATCATGACAGGGTCGAGCCCGCCGGGTTAACTATTGGCATCCGCCGAGTCCGCCCCGGCCCGCCGGGGCGGCGTCACCTGGAGCCCGGTGCCGCACCGAGGGAGGCGTGCGATGGCTGAAGACCGCTGGACGCCGAACCCCGACTTCAACCGGCTGCGCATCGCCCTGCTCCGCCAGGGCGAGCCCGACCGGGTGCCACTCCACGACAGCGTGGACGTCTTCCTCAAGAAGCGCTTCCTGGGCCTCGACGGTGTGGAGCTGGCCCGGGGCGCCAGCCGCATGCAGACGGGCGCGCGGCTGCCGCTCGAGGCGGAGGTCGAGTTCGCGTACCGCGCGGGCTACGACTACGTGCCGCTCGGCGCCAGCATGCATTCCCGCATCGAAGGCACCTCGACCGTCGCCCGGGCGAAGTACGCCGCCTTCGGCGACGAGTACCAGGAGCGCGGCTGGGCCAACGAGGGCCGGGGCATCATCACCAGCCGGCAGGAGTTCGACACCTTCCCCTGGCCGGACCCGGACGAGGTGGACACCTCCGCCTTCGAGCAGATCGGCGGTCTCCTGCCGCGCGGGATGAAGGTCCTCGTGGACCACGGCAAGATCTTCACGGGTGTCTGGTGGCTCATGGGGCTCGAGGTCTTCTGCGCGGCCATCAAGCGCGACCCGGACCTGGTCGCGCGGATGTACGAGACGGTGGGGGCGGCCCAGTACCGGATCCTCGACATCGTCACCGACTTCGACTGCGTCGGCGGTGTGCGGTTCGCGGACGACCTCGCCTACGCCGAGGGCCTGATGGTGTCGCCCGCCCACCTGCGCAGGCACTTCTTCCCATGGTTCAAGGCCTGCATCGACCTGGTCCACCGCAAGGGCAAGGTCTTCGTCTTCCACACAGACGGCGACGTGCGCCTGGTGATCGAGGACATCATCGCGGCCGGGGCGGACGGGCTGCACCCCATCGAGCCCAAGGCCATGGACATCGTGGAGCTCAAGCGCGCGGTGGGCCACCGGATCGCGCTCTGCGGCAACATCGACCTCGGCTACACGCTGACGCGCGGCACGCCCGCCGAGGTGGAGGCCGAGGTGAAGGAGCGGATCCGCCACGTGGCGCCGGGCGGCGGCTACGTCCTGGGCAGCTCCAACTCGGTGCCCGAGTACGTGCCGCTCGAGAACTTCAACGCGATGCGCGAGGCCTGCTTCGCGTACGGCCGTTACCCGATCGCCCTGGACTGAGAGTCCGTGAGCCAACAGGAGCGTCGCCCGGCGGTCACGGCGACTCGAGAGGCCACGGCTCGCGAGCCCGCTGCTTCCGTGGTGTCTTCACAGCCTCGGAGAGCCCGTCGAGCAACAGCGTCGTCAGCTGTCCGGGCATTTCCGCTCGTGAACGAGGGGGGCGCGGCCGCGATGGTCTTTGCACGGCCCGTGAGCCCGGAGGGAGGAACGTCGTGGTCGACCTGAGCCAGCTCAAGCAGTCCGTCATCGACGGCGAGCAGGAGGCGGCAGTCGCGCTCACCCGCGAGGCGATCGCGGCCGGCTACGTCCCGGAAGTCATCTTCAAGGAGGGGCTCTTCACGGCCATGGACGAGGTCGGGCGCCGCATGCAGTGCAACGAGTACTTCCTGCCGGAGGTGCTGATGTCGGCGCGGACGATGCAGGCCTGCGCCGCCCTCGTTCGCCCCCTCATCGTCCAGGAACCGGCGCTCAGGCCCGTCGGCACGGCCGTGGTCTGCACGGTGGCCGGCGACCTCCACGACATCGGCAGGAACCTCGTGAGTCTCATGCTCGAGGGTGTGGGCTTCAGGGTCGTGGACCTCGGCAATGACTGCCCGGCGGAGCGGCTCGTGGCCGCCGTCCGCGAGCACCGGCCCGACGTGGTCGGCCTCTCCGCCATGCTCACGACGACGATGCTCAACATGACGCGCGTCATGGAGGCGCTCCAGGCGGCGGGGCTCCGGGACCGCGTGCACGTGATGGTGGGCGGCGCGCCCGTGGACGCCCGGTTCGCGCGGGAGATCGGCGCCGACTTCTACGGTGAGGACGCCCCCGGCGCCTCGACGCACGCGCGCGACTACGTGACGGCCGCGATCCCCGCCGGATGATCGTCGTCGGCGAGCGCATCAACAGCACGCGCGCGCCGATCCGGCAGGCCCTCGAGGCGCGCGACGAGGCGTTCCTCCTCGGCGAGGCCGAACGGCAGTGGGCGGCCGGCGCCGGGTACATCGACGTCAACACCGCCACCATGCTCGACGCCGAGGTCGAGTGCATGACGTGGATGGTGACGCGGATCCAGGAGGCCATCCCCGGCGCGCTCCTCGCCATCGACAGCCCCAACGCCGAGGCGCTGGCGGCGGGGCTCCGCGCCCACCGCGGGCGCGCGATGCTCAACTCCATCACCGGCGAGCGCGCCCGGATCGAGGCGGTGCTGCCACTGGTCCGCGAGTTCGGGCCGCGCGTCATCGCGCTCACGATGGACGACGACGGGCTCGAGCGGGACGCTGGGCGGCGCCTCGCCATCGGCGCCCGGCTCATCGAACGGCTCACGCGGGAGGGCGTGGCGCCCGACGATATCTTCGTCGACCCCCTCATCTTCCCGGTGAGCGCGGAGGCCGACGCCGCGCTCATCGCCCTCGACATCATGGACCGGCTCAAGGCCGGCTATCCCGGCGTCCACGCCATCTGCGGGGTGAGCAACGTGTCGCACGGATTGCCCATCCGCAAGCAGATCAACCAGGTCTTCATGGTCATGGCCATGAGCCGGGGCCTCGACGCGGCCATCGTCGATCCGCTCGATCCCCGCGTGATGGTCAACGTCCTCACCGCGCGCCTGCTCCTCGGCCAGGATCCCGGCTGCAAGGCCTACCTCACGGCATACCGGCAGGGCCGGCTCGCCCTCGACCCCCGCCCGGGCGCCGCGGCCGCGCACGCGTGACCGGCGCCGTGATGGCGGCTCCCCGGACCGGCACCGTCGTGCACTGGCCCCTCGAGCCGCCGGCCGTCTCCGCGGACCTCATCCTGCGCCTGCAGAAGTACCGCGACCCCGGCCGGGTGCCGCGCGCCATCCGGGAGGCGGCGGACCTCGTCGCCGCCGAGGCGAGCGGGCTGATCGCGCCGGAGGCCGTGCTGTGGCGCGGACCCGTGACCGGGGTCGATCCGGCGGGGCCGGTCACTCTCGGCGACGGGCACCGGCTGCAGAGCCGCGCGCTGGCGCGGCTGCTGGCCTCTTCCGAGGAGGCCTACGTCCTCGTGCTCACGGTCGGGGCGGCGATCGAGGAACGCGCGCGGGCGATGATGGAGGCACGGCTGCTGCTCGAGGGCTTCCTCATGGACACCGCGGCCTGGGCCGCGATCGTCGGGCTCGCGCGCGGCGTGCGCCGCCGCCTCCTCGCCGAGGAGCGGCCCGCGGGTCGCGCGGTGACGCACCGGCTGGCGCCGGGCTATCTCGACTGGCCCGTCGCCGAGCAGGCGACGCTCCTGCGCGTGTTCGGCGACGAGCCGCTGCCGGTCAGCGTGACCGACTCCGCGTGGATGCTGCCGGTGAAGTCCATCTCGGGCGTCTTCGGCGTCGTCCCGGCGCGCTGAGGCGCGGAGAGACGCGAGCGTGGAGGACCGGCTTCGCGACGCGCTCGACAGGCGACGGTTCGCGGTGACGGTCGACCTGGCCACGCCCGAGCGCACGCGCCAGCGCCAGGAGCCGCCGGCGCTGGCCGCCGGGCTGACGGGCCATGCGCACGCGGGAGGGGCGCGAGCATGACCGACAAGGAGCGGATGCTCCGGGCCGCGCGCGGGGAGTGGGCGGATCGACTCCCGTTCGCGCCGCGCCTGGACCTGTGGCACAACGCCAACGTCCGGCGCGGCACGCTGCCGCCGAAGTATGGCCCGGGCGCGACCACGGCCGAGATCGCCGACGACCTCGGCGTCGCCCACCACCGGATCGTCCCCGAGTTCCTCAAGGCCCGGACGCCCGACGACACGATCGACCGGGGCCTCGGCATCTTCCGGCTGCGCGACCTCGCGTACCGCGCGGAGCTCCGGGGCGTCGACCGCGTGGTACGCGAGGAGGACGGCTCCACGGTGGTCGAGTACCACACGCCCGTGGGCAGCGTCTCCTGCCGGATGAGCTTCACCCAGGAGATGGCCGAGGCCGGGGCCTCGATCACGTGGCTCGACGAGCACGTGATCAAGCGGCCCGGGGACTACCGCGTCGTCGGCTGGATCTTCCGGAACATCCGCCTCAGCGCCGACTCCGACGGCTACCGCCGCTTCCAGGCGGAGGTCGGCGACCGCGGCCTCGCCGTCGCCCACGGGCTCGGCAGCGCGTCACCCGTGCAGCACCTGATGCGCGACCTCGTGGACGGCACGCAGTTCTACTACGAGCTGGCCGACCATCCCAGAGAGGTCCGACAGCTCACCGAGGACATGGAGCCGTTCTACGTCGAACTGGTCCGCATCCTGGCGGCCTCGCCCGCCGAGGCCGTGATGATGGGCGCCAACTACGACGACACGATCACCTACCCGCCGCTCTTCGCCGAGCACATCCTGCCGTGGCTCCAGCGCTGGGCCGACATCCTCCACGCGGGCGGCAAGATCTTCCTGAGCCACTGCGACGGCGAGAACGAGGGGCTGCTCGACCTGCTCGCCGCCAGCGGGATCGACGTGGCCGAGTCGGTGTGCGCGCCGCCCATGGTGCAGTGCAGCCTCGCCGCCACGCGGAAGGCGTTCGGGGGGAAGATCACGATCTTCGGCGGCGTGCCCTCGGTGGCGCTCCTCGAGGAGAGCATGTCGGAGGCCGAGTTCGAGGCCCACATGCGCCACCTCTTCGCCGAGATCGCGCCGGGCGACCGGTTCATCCTGGGCGTGAGCGACATGGTGCCGCCGGACGCCAGGTGGGAGCGGCTGCTCCGCATCGCCGAGATGGTCGAGCAGCGGGGCACGCTGCCGCTCGGGACACCGTGAGGAGGGACGAGGCGCGATGCTGGACACGGAGGGGCTGAAGCAGGCGGTGCTGCAGGGCGACCGGGACGTGGTCCTGGCGCTGGTCACGCGCGCGCTCGACGAGGGCGTGGGGCCGGCGGAGATCCTCAACGACGGCCTCCTGCCGGGCATGGACGTGGTCGGCAAGCGGTTCGGCGCCAAGGAGACCTTCATCAGCGAGGTGCTCCTGTCGGCGCGCGCCATGCACACCGGGCTCGCCGTGCTGAAACCGGCCCTGGCGCGCACGCAGGGCGGCGCGGGCCCCAAGGCCGTGGTCGTGCTCGGCACCGTGAAGGGCGACCTCCACGATATCGGCAAGAACCTGGTCGCGATGATGCTCGAGGCGGGCGGGTTCGAGGTCGTCGACCTCGGCATCAACGTCTCCAACGAGAAGTTCGCCCAGGCCATCCGGACCCACCGCCCGGCCGTGGTGGGGCTGTCCGCGCTCCTGACGACCACGATGCGCCAGATGCGCCAGACGATCGAGGAGCTGCGGCGCTCGGGCATGATGGACGGCGTGAAGACGATCATCGGGGGCGCGCCCGTCACCCAGGAGTTCGCGAACACGATCGGCGCCGACGGCTGGGCACCCGACGCCCCGGCGGCCGTGGCCGCCGTCAAGCGACTCGTCGCCAGCTCGTCCCCGGCGTAGCGGCGACCTCCGCCGCCAGCCACGGGACACCCCGTCTGGCGATGGTCACCCCCCTTGCGGGCATACCGGGTGTTCGTCCCGGCCGGTGCTCAGATGTGCCCACCGCGGCAGAGCCAGCACCTGCGGGTTCACCACCGAGGCCGGCCGCCGGCCCGCCAGGATGGCGGCGACGTTCTGGGCCGCCTTGACCTCCAGCTCCACGACGGACTCCTCGGAGTAGAACGCCACGTGCGGCGTGGCGATGAGGTTCGGCTGGGCAAGGAGGGGGTGGTCGGCGGGCAGGCGCTCGGGCTCGAAGACGTCGAGGGCGGCGCCGGCGATCCAGCCCTCGGCGAGCGCCCGCAGGAGCGCCTCCTGGTCGATCACGCCGCCACGCGAGGTGTTCACCAGAAAGGCCGAGGGCCGCATCCGGCGGAGGCGCTCCGCGTTGACCAGCTGCCGCGTCTCCGAGGTCAGCGGCATGTGCACGCTCACGAAGTCTGCGCGCGCGAAGAGATCGTCGAGACCGACCGGCTCGACCCCGTGCTGCTCGAACACGTCCCGGGGCTGGTATGGATCGCACGCCATGAGCCGCAGGCCCAGCCCGCGGGCCTTCCCCGCCAGGGTCTGCCCGATCTTGCCCAGACCGAGGATGCCCAGGGTCCGGCCGTGCACGCGATAGATCGGCATCCCCGTCCGGAGGGCCCACTCCCCCTCTCGCACGGCGGCGTCGTACCGGCACACCTTGCGGGCGCAGGCGAGCATGAGGGCGAGCGCGTGCTCGGCCACCTCGTCCAGGCAGTACGCGGGCACGTTCGTCACCGGGATGCCGCAACAGGTCGCCTGGTCGACCGCGATGTTGTCCACACCGATCCCGTACCGGCCGATCACCTGCAGCTTGAGGCCAGCCCGCACCACCTCGGGCGTGACATGGGCAAAGCACGTCAGGATCGCGTCCGCCTCCGGCACCAGGGCCAGAAGCTCGGCTTCGTCGCCGTCCTTGGCCTCGACGAGCCGCGCGCCGACCTCGGCCAGGATCCTCGCCTCCGGCTCCGTCGAAGGCCAGGTGTGATCCGTCACCAGCACGGCCTTGTCGCACCCGAGCATGGCCGTCACGCCCCCGTGTCGCGGGGCCCGGTCTGGGCCTCGCGCAGCTCGCCCGTCCGGTCCCGAAGCCGCGGGGCCGCCCGCGCGGCCACGAGCGGCTCCAGCGACTCCCCGTCGGACCCGGGCGCGGCGCCCTCCAGCTCCGCCAGCAGCCGCCGGGCGAGCCGCACCGTCGCGCTCGCATCCGTCGCGAAGCCGTCCGCGCCCACCTTGTCCGCGTACTCCTGGCTCACCGGCGCGCCTCCCACCATGACCTTGACGCCGTCGCGCAGCCCTTCCTTGACCAGCGTGTCGATGGTCACCTTGAACATCGGCAGCGTGGTGGTGAGGAAAGCGGACAGGCCCAGCAGCGACGCCCGGTGCTCCTTGACGGCAGCCACCACCTTCTCCGCGGGCACGTTGGTGCCGAGGTCGACGACGGTGAACCCGCTCCCCTCCAGCATCGTGCTGCAGAGGTTCTTGCCGATGTCGTGGAGATCGCCCCGCACCGTCGCCATGACGACGGTGGCGAGGGGCTTGACGTCACTCTGGGCCATCAGCGGCCGGAGGATGCCGAGGGCCACGTGCATCGCCTTGGCCGAGATCAGCATCTCGGGGACGAAGTACTCCCCGGACTCGAACCGCCGCCCCACTTCCTGCAGCGAGGGAATCAGCGCCTCGAAGAGCATCTGCTCCGGTGGGATCCCCAGCGCCACGCCCTCCTCCGCCAGCGCCTTGACCTCCGTGGCGTTGCCGGCGAGCGTGTGGTCGTACAGGCCTCGCGTGATCTCCTCTTCACGGCTCATGGCGTGAGTTCCCCTCCGGGGCGCGCCAGCGCCCCCGATTGTCCTCGCACGTCCGGACGATCTCCCGGAGATTGAACACGGACGTGTGCAGCGGGACCGCGCACTCGGGGGCGATGATGTGCACGCCGGCATCGATCGCCCGCTGCGCCTCGTCACGCACCTCGGCGGGGCCGCGGGTGAACAGGGTGACGGGATTGTTGATGTTGCCGGCGAGCGTGAGCCTGCCCGCCGCCTCCACCATGGCCTTGTCGGGCGGCACCTGGGACTCGAAGTGGAACGCGGCGAACCCCGCCTCCCGGAAGAACCGGATCCGGTCCAGGGTCGGCCCGCAGCAGTGCAGGATGACCGGCGCCGGCACCTGGGGGACCAGCTCCTGGTGGAGCGGCAGCAGGAAGTCCCGGTACATCGTGTTGCGCACCAGGTCGCCCGTGGCGTGGTCGGCCCAGACGATCGCGTCGGCCCCCGCCTCGAGCTGCGCCCGGGCGAACACGACAGGGACCACCTTCAGCGTGTCGAGCGAGCGGCGCACGCGGTCCGGATCCATCAGCGTGTCGAACAGGAACTCCTGGACGTCGTAGAGGTGATACGAGAGGGTCCACGGCCCCATCACCTTGCCCAGGATCATCACCTCGTCGCCGAAGTGCCGCTTGAGGAGCCGGATGGCCTCGATCGCGCACCGGACGTACCGGTCCTCCAGGAACGACTCGGGAAACCCGTCGGGAAGCCGCGGGTCCACGCTCCGGTCGGCCCACGGGTGGGTGGCCGACGTCGGCATCATCGAGGCGTCGGACCAGTCCACCTCGCAGCCGAGCGCGACCGCCTCCTGGGCGATGCTGAAGATGGGCATCACGCTGTCGAAGCCCATCACCTCGTGGGCGCCGGCCGCCAGCGTCGCCATCGCCTCCGGCTCCGTGTTGGCGGCGGGGAAATGCGCTCCCACGATGTCCATCAGCTCGTAGGTGATCACCGAGACGATGCTGGCCGCAGGCGGCCGGTCCACGGGCTGGGCGCGCAGGCCGGCCAGGAAGCGCTGCTTACCCGTCATGCCGTCCATTCATGCCTCCTCGACCGCCTGTGATGACAGGTCGGGCGCGGGACGAGGG
>CAZWXA010000028.1:0-4870 GCA_964637755.1 uncultured bacterium
GAGGATTACTGGCTCGGCAAGGCGACGGAGCGCCTCTTCCTGCCGATCATCCGGATGATGCTCCCCGAGGTGGTGGACATGAACATGCCCGCCGAGGGCGTCTTCCACAACCTCGTGATCGTGTCGATCCGGAAGCGGTACCCGGGGCAGGCGCGGAAGGTCATGTCGGCGCTCTGGGGCATGGGGCTCATGATGCTCGCGAAGACCATCATCGTCGTGAGCGAGCACGTCAACGTGCAGGACCTGTCCGAGGTCGCCTGGCGCGCCACCGGCAACATCGACCCCCGGCGCGACCTCGTGCTGATCGAGGGCCCGATGGACGATCTCGATCACGCGGCGCTTCGCCACCGCTTCGGCGGGAAGATGGGAATCGACGCGACCGAGAAGGGGCCCCTCGACGACATCGGGCAGCCGTGGCCGGAGGAGATCGTCATGAACGAGGCGACCCGGGCCCTCGTGACCCGCCGCTGGAAGGACTACGGGTTCTGAACGGGAAGGACGGCGGGCTCTGACCAGGGCGCGGTACGTCCTCGAGGCGATCCGGTTCGAGCACACGGTCTTCGCCCTGCCCTTCGCCTATGTCTCGATGGTGCTGGCGGCGGGCGGCTGGCCGGGCGCCCGCACGCTCCTCTGGGTCACCCTCGCCATGGCGTCGGCGCGCACCTGCGCGATGGCCGTCAACCGCCTCGTCGACCGGGCCATCGACGCGCGGAACCCGCGCACCGCGGGCCGGCACCTGCCGCGCGGCCTCCTGCGGGTCCGCGAGGTCGTGGCCCTCGCGGCGCTCGCGGCCCTGGGCCTCCTGATCGCCGCCTGGCAGCTCAACCCGCTCTGCCTCGCGCTGGCGCCGCTCGCGCTGCTCTTCCTCGTCGGCTACTCCTACACGAAGTACTTCACCTGGGCCTCGCACTGGATCCTCGGCTTCACCGACGGCATCGCCGCGGCCGGCGGATGGATCGCGGTCACGGGGCGCTTGGGGCCGCCGGCCTTCGTCCTCTGGTTCGCGGTCACCGTGTGGATCGCGGGCTTCGACCTCCTCTACGCCTGCCAGGACACCGAGTTCGACCGCGCCCACGGGCTCCACTCGGTGCCGGCGCGCTTCGGGGTCGCCGCGGCGCTCGCGATCTCCCGCGTCAACCACCTGCTCGCGGCAGCGGCGCTCGCGGCGCTCGGCGCGATGATCCCGCTCGGCGCGGCATACTGGATCGGGTGGCTCGTCGTGGTGGCGCTCCTCGTCTACGAGCACGCCCTCGTCTCGCCCCGCGATCTGAGCCGCCTGGACATGGCGTTCTTCAACGTCAACGGCTACATCGCGGTGATCGTCCTCGTCGCCGTCGTGACCGGGCTCTGGTGGTAGGACACGCGAGACCGTAGTGCCAGACGCCGGCAAGGCCGCGCGCGTCCAGGCGATGTTCACGCGCATCGCCGGGCGCTACGACCTCATGAACGCGCTGATGACCTTCGGGCGCCACCAGGCCTGGCGGCGCGAGGCGGCCCGCGCGACGATCGCGGCCCCGGCAGGGCCGGCGCTGGATCTGGCCACGGGCACGGGGGACCTCGCGCTCGCCATCGCGGCGGTCCTCCCTCGCCGGCCCGTCATCGGCGCCGACTTCTCCGAGGGAATGCTGGGTCAGGCGCGCCGGAAGCTCGGCGCGCGCCCGGAGACGCGGATCGCCCTCGTCGCCGCGGACGCGCTCCGCCTCCCCTTCGCCGACGCCACCTTCGCCTGTGTCACGTCCGCCTTCCTCCTGCGGAATCTCGCGGACCTCGGGGAGGGGCTCCGGGAGATGCGCCGGGTCACGCGGACGGGCGGGCGGGTGATCTCGCTGGAGATCACGCGACCGACCCTGCCCGTGTTCGCCTCGATCTTCCGCTTCTACTTCCACCGGCTGGTGCCGGCGCTCGGCGCCGCCATCGCGGGCGACCGCGACGCCTACCGCTATCTGCCCGAGTCGGTCGAGCGGTTCGTCACGCCCGGCGAGCTGGCGGCGATGATGCGCGCGGCCGGCCTCGGGAGCACGACCTATCGACGGCTCGGGTTCGGCACCATCGCGATCCACATCGGCATCGCTCAATAATTCTTTGCGCCTCCCTCGCGCGTCGCGTATTGTGGCGGGACCAGGCCATGAACGAAGCGCCCCTGTCGCCGTCCGGAAGCCGCAGCCTTCTGGATGGCGCCCTCGCGCTGTCGGCGTTCGGCCTGGCCGTCGCCTTCGGGTACCTCGTGCTCGCGCCGGATCGCCTCCTCCGCCCGCATCCGGCCGCGGCGCTGCTCCCGGTCACGATACAGCGCCCCTCGCCCCCCGCGCCCACGACGACCACGGAGCCCGCGATGGGCGCGGCGCCGGCCGCGGTCCCCGGGTCGAATCAGGTCCCGGCGAGGGTCCCGGGGCCGGCGGAAGCGAACAGAGCCCCCGAGACCGTCCAGCCGGGGGACGGTCAATCACGGATCGGGGCTGTCCCGGCACCGGCGGACGGCCCGAGGGCGGAGCCGCCGAAGCCCGACGCGCGGCCATGGCCCTCGCCCGTGCTCGGACGGGTGCTCGACGAGCGACGGCAGCCACTTGCCGGGGCGTCGGTCGTCGCCGACGGCGTCGAGGTCCGGACCGGGGCGGACGGAGGATTCAGCCTCGACCGTGTCGGCCCGGGCAGCCGTCTCCTCGTCAAGCTGCCCGGCTACGCCCGTGCGACCATCGAGCCGACGCCGGAGCCGGTCGAGGCGGTGCTGAGGCCCCAGGCGGTCAAGGCGGCCTACCTCACCTACTTCGGCGTGGGCGACCGGGGGATCCGCGGGCGGGTGCTCGACCTGATCAGCCGGACCGAGCTGAACGCTGTCGTGATCGACGTGAAGGGGGATCGGGGCTGGATCCTCTACCCGACGGACGTCCCGCTGGCCCTGAAGGCGGGCGCCCAGGGCCCGGCCACGATGCGGGACTTCGCGAGCCTGATGACCGACCTGAAGGCCCGCGGGGTCTACACGATCGCCCGGATCGTCACCTTCAAGGACAACATCCTGGCCAGCCATCGGCCGGACCTGGCCGTCGTCGACACACGCACGGGCAGGCCGTGGACCGACAACGAGAAGCTCGCCTGGGTCGACCCCTTCCAGGAAGAGGTCTGGTCCTACAACATCGCGATCGCCCGCGAGGCGGCGCGGAAGGGGTTCGACGAGATCCAGTTCGACTACGTCCGCTTCCCGACCGACGGGCGGCTCTCGGCCACGCGCTACTCGAAGCCCAACACCAAGGACACGCGGCTGCCGGCGATCGCTGCCTTCCTGGCCCGGGCGCGCCGGGAGATCGGCCCGACCGGCGCCTACCTGGCGGCCGATCTCTTCGGCTACACCGCGTTCAACGACAACGACACCGACATCGGCCAGCGGATCGAGGAGCTGGCCCCGCACCTCGACTACATCTGCCCGATGGTGTATCCGTCCGGGTATCACCTGGGCATCCCGGGCTACCGGAACCCGGTGGAGCATCCGTTCCAGGTCGTGCACGAGAGCGTCCGCCTCATCCGCAAGCGGTCGGCCAACACGGTCGTCCGCGTGCGTCCCTGGCTCCAGGACTTCCGGGACTACGCCTTCGACCGCCGCATCTTCGGCGTCGAGCAGGTCCACGCCCAGATACGGGCCGCCGATCAGGCGGGAAGCGCTGGCTGGATGCTCTGGAACCCGCGCAACGACTACACGGCCGCCGCGCTCCGGCCCAAGGGCGGCCTCGCCGCGACGGGCGGCGGGAGCCAGTCGGTCGCCGATTGACCCGCGCTCTCGTCCGGCGAGCTTCGCTGGTCGCCGCCGGACTTCTTCTCCTGGCGGGCCGGACCCGCGCCGAATCGCTGCTCCCCAACGAGCAGGGGCGCGTCATGATCTTCGAGTATCACCGGGTCGGCGAGCCCGAGGATCGGTGGACCCGGACGCCCGCCAACTTCCGCCGCGACCTGGCCACCCTCTACGCCCACGGCTACCGGCTCGTCGGCCTGAACGATCTCGTCGACGGCCGCATCGCGGTGCCCGCCGGCACCACGCCGGTGGTGCTCACGTTCGATGATTCCTCGCCGGGCCAGTTCCGCTACGTGGAGCGGAACGGCCAGCCGGCCATCGACCCGGACTGCGCGGTGGGAATCCTCGAGGACTTCACCCGGCATCACCCGGATTTCGGGCGAAAGGCGACCTTCTTCGTCCTGCCTGGGGCGAGCAAGCCGAACCGCCTCTTCAACCAGCCGGAGCACGAGGCCCGCAAGCTCCAGTACCTCGTCGCGAGCGGGTTCGAGATCGGCAACCACACGCTCTGGCACGCGAACCTCGGGAAGTATCCGGAGCCGGTAGTCCGCTCGCAGATCGCCCGGGCCCAGGAGTGGATCGGCCGCTACGTCCCGGACTACCGCATCCGCGCCATCGCGCTGCCTCACGGCGTCTACCCGAAGGAGGTCGAGTGGGCCCTCCACGGCGCGGCGAACGGGACGCGGTACCGGTACGACGCGATCCTGATGGTCTCGGGCGGGCCCGCGCCCTCCCCGTTCGCGAGCACCTTCGACCCCACCCACCTGCCGCGCATCCAGGCCATCGAGCGGGACCTCGGAAACTGGATCGCCTACTTCGACCGGAATCCCGGCGAGCGCTTCGTCAGCGATGGCGACGCGTCGGTCGTCACGATCCCGAAGGGCGGCCGTGCGAGGCTGCGCGCGACGCTGCCGCCAGGAGTGAAGCTGGTCGAGCGGGAGTGAGCCGTCGCCGCCCGTCGCCGAGTCGCGACGAGGCCCCGCCACTGCGCGCCGCGGGAATCCGACCCCCACGCCACTCGGGCGTTTGCGGCTGACCCTCGGGGCAAGGACTCCCGGATCGAGGGGAGGGCGCCGGCTCCACGGAGGG
>CAZWXA010000028.1:4970-16206 GCA_964637755.1 uncultured bacterium
CGCGCGGCGCTTGAGGAAGCTCTCGCGCTCCAGTTCGGCCCAGGCCACGAGCCGATCGAGCGGTTCGCTCCGCAGGAAGGCCCAGATCATGGACCGGTTCACCAGGAGGTTCTGGATCAGCTCCGCCCTGAACTGGTCGCGATGACGGGCGCGTAGCTCGCCCGCGAGCGCGAGCGCCACCGTGACCGGCCGGATCGTCTCGCGGTTCGTCACCACGAGGCGGACGCCCGCGCACTGCGTGGTCGCGTAGATGTCGGCCGCCGGCGTGAAGTAGCGAGCCTCGAACCGCACTCCGGGCAACCCCTGCCGGTTGAGGGCCTCGGCCAGCCCGTACGGCTCGACCCAGGGCGCGCCGACGACCTCGAACGGCATGTCGGTGCCGCGCCCCACCGAGACGTTCGTCGCCTCGAGGAGACCGACTCCGGAGTAGAGCAGGGCCTCGGTGACGGAGCGGATGTTGGGCGACGGGTTCGCCCAGGGGAGCCCGGTGTCCTCGAACCAGAGCGAGCGATCCCAGCCCGAGAGGGGCACCACCGTCAGGGATACGGGGAGCCGCTGCTCCGCCGCCACGAGTCGCGCGAACTCCCCGACGGTGAGTCCGGTGCGCACCGGGATCGGATGCGGCGCCGTGAACGACCGCAGGTCCGGATCGATCAGCGGCCCCTCGACGATCCGGCCCGTGATGGGGTTCGGCCGGTCGAGCACGAAGATCGGGATGCCGTGCCGCCCCGCCTCCTCCATCGCGTAGCCAAGGGTCGTCAGGTACGTGTAGTAACGGACGCCGACGTCCTGGACGTCGAACACGAGGGCCGTGATCCCCTGCAGCATCTCGGAGGTGGGCCGCTTCGTCGTCCCGTAGAGGCTCCAGACCGGCCGGCCGCTCGCGAGATCGTAGCCGTGCGGCACGTCGCTCGTGGCGTCACCGGCCAGCCCGTGCTCGGGAGAGAAGATCGCCCGGAGAGTCACGCCGGGCGCGGCCGCCAGCAGGTCGATCGAGCGCCGGCGAGCCGCATCGATCCCCGTCTGGTTGGTGATCAGCCCGACCGTCTGCCCGGAGAGTGGCGCGAACGCCTGTCGGACCAGCACGTCCAGCCCGCTCTCGACCCTGCCGGCCGGCGGCGGGGGCGGGTCGGCTGCAGGCGTGGCCGGCTCGCCGGTGGACAGGCCGCGGGGGACCTCGATGGCCATCGAGCGGCTGAAGAGCGCCGCGCCGACCGCGGCCGCCACCCGCGTGCGCAGCTCGCGAATCCGCGCGGCCCCGTTGCCGTTGGGGTGAACGCGGTTCGTCAGGATGATCATGTAGGTCCGCGTCGCCGGATCCAGCCACACGGCCGTACCCGTGAAGCCCGTGTGGCCGACCGAACCCGGCGGGAAGAACGGCGCCATCCCCTGTGCGTAGCCCGAGGTCGCGTCCCAGCCGAGCGCACGGGGACTGTCGGGGCTGGGCCAGGGCTTCCACATCGCGCGGACGGTGGCGGGCCGGAAGACGCGCCGCCCGCCGAGAGTCCCGCCGGCAACGAGCAGCCGGCAGATGCGCGAAAGGTCCCGCGCTGTCGAGAACATCCCGGCGTGCCCGGCCACGCCGCCGAGCAGGCGGGCCCGCGGATCGTGGACTTCGCCGGCCAGCAGGCGGCCGTTCAGGAACTCGGTGGGAGCCGCGCGGGCGCGGAGCCGATGGTCCGGGTGGAAGGTGGTATCGGTCAGTCCGAGCGGGCGGAAGAGCAGGCGGCGGAGGTAGCGGTCGAGTGGCTCGCCGCCGACGCGGCGGACCACCTCGCCGAGCAGGATGAAACCGGTGTCGCTGTACTGGAATCCCGTACCGGGCGGGTAGTCGAGGCCAAGGCTCGCGAGCGCCCGCGCCGCCTTCGGGAAACCCAGACGGACGGCGTCCTCGGGCGGGACAGCGCGGAGGCCCGCGCGGTGCGTGAGGATCCGGCCGATCGTCACGTCCCTGAACTCGCGACCCCGGAATTCGCGCAGATAGGCACCGAGCGGCGCGTCGAGCCGGAGCCGGTTCCGCTCGACCAATGCCATGACCGCGAGCGCGGTGCCGAGGGGCTTCGTCAGCGAGGCGATGTCGAAGACGGTGTCCTCGGTCATCGGCTCCGCGTGCGGGACCACCTGGCGCCGGCCGAAGGCACGGTGATAGAGGACGTGGTCCGCCTGGCCGACGACGATCACGGCGCCGGGAATCTCGCCGGTCGCGATGACCGCTTGCACCGCCTCGTCGACGGCGGAGAATTCGGGGGGCTCGGCGAGCCCTCGGGCGGGAAGCAGTCCCAGCGCGACCGCGCAGACTAGCGGCACCAGACGCATCGCGACCATCTTAGCACCTGGCGTGCGCCGTCCCGCTCGACTCCGGTGCGACCCCGCACGCCCGCCGCCAGGGGGCTTCGGAGCTCGTGAACGAATCCGGCTCGCGGGATCCGTCGGGGGGGTCGGGGGGAGCGACGGTCGCTCTCCCCGACGTTGACCGAGTCGCCCGGCGCCACGCCTCCAGACCGGCGGCAGCTATGCTACGATTCGCCTGCGATGCACCGGGTGTTTGTCACGGGCGGAACCGGCTTCGTGGGCCGCGCCGTCATCCAAGCGCTTCGAGCAGAAGGCCACATCGTCCGGTGTCTCGTCCGCCGTGGGTCCGAGCCCGCGCTGAAAGGCCTCGAGGCGATCGAGCGGGTCGAGGGGGACGTGCTGGCACGGCGGGCGCTCGACGACGCGATGTCCGGCTGCGACGCCATCGTCCATCTGGTCGGCATCATCCGGGAGCATCCCGCCCGCGGGGTCAGCTTCGAGCGCCTCCATGTCGGAGCCACGGAGAACGTGCTCGCGGCTGCCGGGGCCGCGGGTGTCCGCCGATTCCTGCACATGAGCGCTCTCGGTACGCGGCCGAACGCGAGAGCCCGATACCACGAGACCAAGTGGCGCGCCGAGGAAGCGGTGCGGTCGAGCGGACTCGACTGGACCATCCTTCGGCCCTCGATCATCTACGGTCCGGGAGACGGCTTCGTCACCCTCCTGGCCAGGCTGGTGCGGCGGCTGCCGGTCGTCCCGGTGATCGGCAGTGGCACCGCGAGGCTCCAGCCGGTGCCCGTCTCCGTCGTGGCGGAAGGGTTCGCCCGCGCCCTGGATCAGGCCGGCTCGGTGAGCCAGACCTACGAGGTAGGCGGTCCGGACGCCCACACGCTCAACGAGATCCTCCAGCTGATCGCGGGAGTCCTGAAGCGCCGGAAGCTTCGAACGGTCCACATCCCTGTTCCCGTCATGCGGCGGCTCGCGCTCGTCTTTGGGTCGCTGCCGTTCTTCCCGGTCACGGCCGACCAGTTGCTCATGCTGGAGGAGGACAATATCTGCGACCCGAACCCCTTTTACGGCGCCTTCGGACTGTCGCCGCTGTCCTTCCCGGCCGGACTCGAGAGGATGCTGGCCTCGTGAGCCAACCGTTCGGTACGTCGCTGCGCCGCGATCCGACCGACTCGCGCGGGCTCCGGGAGCGCATCGACGCGCTCATCCTCGAGCGCCTGGAGGAAGCGATCGATTCGGCCTGCCTCGACCTTCTCGTGCGGGTCCGGCAGGAGCATGGGCTCCCCCCGCCGGTGGCCGACAGCACTGCGGACCGCCAGGAGTTCGAGGCGCTGGTACTCGCCTTCCTCGGGCGGCTCGAGGCCGTCCTCGCGACCGGCGCGGAGGCGACAGACGCGGACCGATCATCCCAGACAGCGCCAACCTCATCGACCCGGACGGCGGACATGGGGCGCCTCGTCGCCGCCCAGGTCCGCTCAGCGAAGCTCCTGCCGGACTACTGGCAGCGATTCGAGGCCGTCAAAGAGGCCTTCACCGCCGAACAGAGGCAGGCTTCACCGGCCCGCCCCGGCCTGTTCGCCCGTCTCTTCGGCCGGCCGGAATAGCACCGGCACCGCCGCGGCGAACTCGGGTGCGGCGCTTGCCTCTCGCCGGCCCATCAAGCCGCCAGCGAGGTCTCTTCCCCCTTCCAGGCGGCGAGCGCCCAGAGGTTCTCGAGATCCTCGAGTCCGCGGTCCCAGGCGCCGTAGGTCTCGAGGAGGGTCGCGCGGAGCGCCGCGAGGCGCGCCTCGGTCTCGTCCAGGCGGGCGCGAAGGGCCGGGTACGCGGCCGTGGCGGCGAGGCTCCCGTCGGGAACGGTCGTCGCGATCCTGTCCAGCAGGCGGTTCATCTCGTCACGTAGCTGCCGATCCATGGGGTTCATGCGACGTCACCTCCGATTGCCTACTACTCAACACCTGTAGACAATCAATGTCAAGCGCGAAGTCGGACTCGTCCCCCCGAGAAAGCCTCGCAAGGCGGCCCCTTCGGATCCCGCACGGCTAGCCGTTCCCGCATTGGTCCCTCCTGGTTTGTGCTGGCGGCCGCGGCGGGCCGACCACAGGCGCGTCTCCCTCTAGACCAAGACTAGCAGGGTGGGGAGAAGCCAGCAGGCCGCTCGAGAAGGTCGAGGTGCAAGGCGGCGCGAGCGAGCCAACCTCGCAGATGGGCCTTCTCGAGCGGCCTGCTAGGGTCTCCGGCCGAGGAGGCTCAGGCCCTTGACCGTCATGACCACCTCGCCGTGCTGGTTCAGCATCTCGATCAGCGAGCGGATGATGCCGCGATCCGGCTTGCTCCTGGACGGGATGTTCTCCAGCACGGTCAGGCGCGCGAAGAGCGTGTCCCCGGGGCGCACCGGCTTGAGCCAGCGCAGCTCGTCGACGCCCGGAGAGCCGAGACTCACGGTGTCCTTCAGGAGTCCGTCGTGGAGCAGGCGCATCATCAGCGAGCCGGTGTGCCAGCCGCTGGCGAGCAAGCCGCCGTAGATCGTCTTCCTGGCCGCCTCCTCGTCGAGATGGAAGACCTGCGGATCGAACTCGCGCGCGAACGCGGTGATGCTCTCCTTGGTGATCGTCCGGCTGCCGAGATCGATCACCTCGCCCGGCCTGAAGTCCTCCAGGTAGCGCATGCCCTCTCGGCTCCTTGACCGTACACTACCAGGAAGCTGGAGAACCCGCAGGTCGGGGACCTCTTTCAGCGGCCGGCTCCTGGTCACGCTGCCAATCCCGCCACCGGGACGCCCGAGCGGCCAGGGGCACGCGCCGTCGGCCCGCTGGCGCGGCCGGCCACACGACACGCAGGCGCGAGGAGTGACGATCATGAAGAACACCTGGACCCGGCTGGCGCTGATGGCCACACTCGTGGCGGCGACGGCGCCCGCTCTCCTGTCCTCACGCGCCGCCGCCGCCGACCGGCGAGTCTTCCTGGACTCGGCCGGGCGCCGCGTGGAGGTGCCGGCCCGCGTCGAGCGGGTCTTCGCGGCGGGCCCCCTCGGCACGGTCCTGGTCTACACGCTGGCGCGCGACCGCCTCCTCGGCTGGTACCGCCCGCTGACCCTGGACGAGCGCGGCTACATTCCCGCCCGCTACGCGGAGCTGCCCACGCTCGGCAAGCTCACGGGGCGGAGCAACACGCCGAACCTCGACGTCGTCCGGAGCGCGCAGCCGGACGTGATCTTCGACTACGGGATCATCACGCCCGCCTACGTGGAGCTGGCCGACCGCGTCCAGCGTGAGACCGGCGTCCCGTATCTCCTCGTCGACGGGAGCCTCGCCGGCATCCCGCGCGCCTACGACCTAATGGGCGATGTCCTCGGGGTCCCGGACCGGGCGAAGGACCTCGCCCGCTACGCCGCCCACGCCCTCGCGGAGGTCGACGAGCGCGTCGCCCGCGTGCCGGCAGACAAGCGGCCCCGCGTCTACTACGCGCGCGGCCAGCAGGGACTCGAGACGGAGCTGATCGAGACGCTCGACCGGCTCGGCGCGCGAAACGTCGCCGCCGAACGCGTCGGACGGATCGGCCCGCTGGTCACGGTGACGCGCGACGAGGTGCTCGCCTGGAATCCCGACGGCATCGTCACGATCAGCCCGGTGTTCGCCCGGGCGGTCGGGACGGATCCCGCCTGGCAGGGCGTGAAGGCGATCCGCGACGGCCGGATCCATGTCGCTCCGCTGCTGCCCTTCGCCTGGCTCGACCTGCCGCCGTCCGTCAACCGGCTGATAGGCCTCAGGTGGCTCGGCCGGGTGCTCTATCCGGAGCTGTTCCCGGAGGACCTTCGCCAGGAAGCGCGCACCTTCTACTCGCTCTTCTACCAGCACGACCTGGACGAGCGCCAGCTCGATGCGCTTCTCGGCGGGAGCCAGCCCGGCCGGCCGTGATGCGGCGCGCGCCGGCGGTGGCAGTCAGGGTTCGTCGCGGGGCACCGTCGAGAACTTCCGGATCGAGAAGCGGAGGAGGCTGCCGGGCTGCGGCTCCTCGGCCAGGCTCGTCCAGAGCTGCCAGCCGGTGCCCGTGATGAGCGTCTCGAACCCGTCGCCGCGATCGACGGCTCGCTCGACCCGGCCGCTCCAGGGACCAGCCGGATCGGCAGGCACGTCCTCGGGACGGATCACCAGGTACACCTCCCCGTCCGCGGTGGCGGACGACACCACCGTGCCTCTCGGGATCGCGCCGAGCGGGGAGTTGATGCGGTCGCCCACGATCGACGCCGGCAGGAGGGCGCAGCGCCCGAGGAACGACGCGACGAAGGCACTGCGGGGCCGCTCGTAGAGATCGCGAGGGCTGCCCCACTGCTCGATGCGCCCCCCGCGGATGACGGCCGCGTGGTCGCCGAGGGCGAACGTCTCCCGCCGGTTGTGGGTGACGTAGAGAATCGTCAGCCCGAGGCGCTCCCGGAGCTGTCGGATTTCTCCAAGGAGCGCCTGTCGCAGCGGCGGGTCGAGGCTGGACAGGGGCTCGTCCATCAGCAGGATCCGCGGGCGGGTCACGATCGCGCGCGCGAGCGCCACCCGCTGGCGTTCGCCTCCGGAGAGGGACGCCGGCCGGGCGCCGGCGTGACGATCGAGGCCGACGAGGCGGAGCGTGTCCTCGATCCGGCGGCGCCGCTCCTCGGGCGGCGCGTCCCGGCCAAGGACGAACTCGAGCGTCTGTCTCACGGTCATGTGGGGCCAGAGGGCGAGGTCCTGGAACACCATGCCGGCACCGCGAGCCTCGGGAGGCAGCAGCGTCCGCCCGTCGCCGCTCGCGAGATCACTGCCGATCCACACGCGGCCGCGATCGGGTATCTCGAATCCGGCGATCAGCCGCAGCACGGTGCTCTTGCCCGATCCCGACGGACCCGCGAGGACCGTCACCGCGTCTTCGGGAACGGCGAGATCGAACCCAGCCAGGACCGGACGGCCGGCGTAGGCGAAGTGCACGTCCTCGAGCCGGATCAGGGCCACGGGGTGCTCCAGGCCCGCGCGACCCAGAGCGCACCCCAGCCGATCAGGAGGGTGGCGACGGTGAGGGCGACCATCAGCAGCGCGAGCGCCGCGGTCACCGGCTCGGGGCTGTTCGCCATCAGCGTGTAGACCCGGATCGGGAGGGTCTCGGCGCCCGGCGGATAGATCGTCACCGCAAGGTCGACGTCTCGCAGGCAGAAGACGAACGTCAGGAACCAGGCGCCGAGGAGCGCGGGGCGGGTCAGCGGGACCAGGATCCGCCAGACCGCTCGCTCCCAGCCGACGCCGGCGAGGCGCGCCGCCTCCTCCATCGCCAGGGGGAGCGAGCGCAGGCCGATGCCGATCGCGCGAGCAGCCAGCGGAGTGAAGTGGGCGACCCAGCCGACGACAACGATGGCCGCGCTGCCGTACAGCCACGTCAGCCCCGCCCGGTTCCAGAGCAGGATCAGCCCGACGCCGAGGACCGTCCCGGGGGCGGCGAAGAGCAGGAGCAGGAAGGTGTCGACGGCCTCCCGCCGGCCGCGCCCTGCGCGCTCGACGAGGTACGCGAGGAGGAACCCCAGTCCCACCATGAGCGTCGCGGCGGTGGCCGACATCCAGACGCTCCGCACGAGGCTCGTCCGCGCTCCCCGGAGCGCGGCGCCGTAGTGCTCCAGGCTCCCGGCCCGGAGGGTCAGCGCCCCCAGGGGCAGGACCACCGTGAACACGGCGTACGCCCATGCGGCGGCTCCCGCCGGGATCCGCCAGCGCCCGAGGGGGACGCGCGGGCCGCCCGCCGCCCGCACGCGGGTCAGGAAGAGGACGCGGTCGCGGAGCAGGTACCGCTCGACACCGAGCCCGCCGAGCACGAGCAGCGTCAGCGGGATGGACATCGCCACCGCCCCGTGGATGTTCAGGAACGCGGCGAACTGCGTGAACACCTCCGTGCTGAAGACGGGGTACCGGAGATAAGCGGCGGCGGCAAACTCCCCGGCGACGAGGACGAAGGTCAGGAGCGTGGCGAGCCCGATCGCGGGCGCGACCAGCGGCAGGTCGATGGCCCAGACGACCCGGCGCCAGCGGACGCGGAGGCGAGCCGCTTCCTCGATCGTGGGATCGACCGATCCGAGCGCGATCCGGACCAGGTGCATCGCAACGGGAGTGTAGGCCGTTGTCAGCACCAGCACGGCGCCGCCGAGACCGAAGAAGAAGCCGGAGGCTCGAGCTCCGATGCCGGCGCCGAACAGCGCGGCCGCGAGTCCCTGCCGCCCGAGCACGTTGAACCAGGCGAGGGCGACGATGAACGGCGGCAGGAACAGCGGGAGCGTCAAGAGCGCCGCCAGCAACGACCGGGCCGGCAGGTCGGTCTTCGCGATCAGGACGCCGAGCAGCGTACCGACCAGGCCGGAGAAGAACGCGGCGAGCAGCGCGAGGAGCGCGGTGTTCGCGATGAGCAGGATCGCGCGCCCCGAAACCACGGCCGCCAGCACGGACGGCACTTCCCGGAGCGAGACGGCTCCGATCCAGAGGAGGGGCAGGCCGCCCGCCACGGTCACGAGGCCGAGGCTCGCCGCGAGCCAGGGAGCCGGACGCCAGACGGGTCGTGGCGGGGCGCTCACCGCGCGCCCAGCCACCCATTGAGGTACGGCAGGATCGCGTCGGTGGTCTTGCCGAGCTCCGGGAAGGTCACCGCCATGTCCCGGATGGCCGACACCGGCTTGACGTGCGGCGGGACCGGCACGCCCGGGTGCAACGGCAACTGGGCCGCGGAGCCGGCCGCCAGCCGCTCCTCGACCTGGCGCGAGAGCAGAAAGTCGATGAGGCGCCGGGCCTGCTCAGGATGCGGGGCGCCCTTGACGAGCGCCACGACGTTGGGCATGACGAGCGTCCCGATCCCGTCGGCGTCCGGGTACACGACGGCCACGGGCTTCCGCTGCTCGAGCGCCACGTTGGCGTCGTCGGTATCCGTGAAGGCCCAGGCCAGCTCCCCGGAAGCGACGAGGTCCCGGGCCTCGCCGTTGCTGGTCACGATCCTGACCCCGTTGTCCTTCACCCGGGCGAGAAACCGGCGGGCGGCCTCGTCGCCCCAGAGCGCGAAGAGCGCCGCGATCTGCGTCGTGGTGGTGCCGAAGAGCGGGTTGGCGAGGCCGGCGCGCCCCTTCCAGCGCGCGTCGGCCAGATCGCGCACGGATGCCGGCGCGTCGCGGGCCTGGACGAGGTTCGTGTTGTAGACGATGACGCGCGCCCGCGCCGCGAAGCCGGTCCAGTGACCGGCCGGGTCGCGGTACCGCTCGGGAATCTCCCGTGCGGCCGGGGACCGGTACGGGGCCAGCAGGGCCTGCGACTCGAGCATCACCGCCCGGAGGGGCTCGTTGCCCCAGAAGACGTCGGCCTGCGGATGGTCCTTCTCCGCCACGATGCGCAGGGCGACTCCGGCGCTTTTCGTCTCCTCGGTGTCGTAGACCGCGCGCACCGTGATCCCCGTCGTCTTCTCGAAGTCCTTCAGGATGGGCTCGGAGAAGACCTGATCCTCGGACGTGTAGACCACGACCTCGGGCGCGGGAGACCGACCGCAACCGACCGCGAGACTCGCTGCCAGCAGCGCCACCACGAGAAGCGCCGGCGCCCTCCCGCGTCGCGCGGCGAGTGGTTGTTCGGGCGTACTCAGTTGCCGGCGCTCGCCGCGACTCCGCGAATGGTCAGGTCGTCGAACGCCGTCACCGAATCCGCCTTCGTCCACAGCCCGACCTTGCCTGATCGAAACCGACCGTCACGATGATCGATCACCAGCTTGCCGTCGAGATAGGCTTGGATGTGGTCGTCGATCGCGACGACGCGGATCGCGTGCCACTGCCCGAGCGATGGTGGCTGGACCCGCGCATTCGCGAGCTGATGCCGGCCGTCGTCGTAATAGTAGAGCCTGAAGTTGCTCTCCAGCGCGTTCGCGCGAACCACGTAGTACCGGCCGTCGTTGAAACGGAAGACGATTCCGGCCGACGCGTCTTCCCGGCCCGAGATCGGCTTGAACCGGACCGAGACATCGACATCGGAATACGGCCCGGCCGGCGCGACGACGACGTTGAACTCGTTGTCCAGCGCCCGCTGCACCAGCACGCGCTTGCCGCTCGGTGCGCCGGCCATCTCCTCGACAACCCACCTGCCGTCCACGGTCCGCCAGTCGCCCGTGCCGACCCCTTCGAAGTCGAAGTGCGCCTTCGTCGCGGTCTCGGAGATTTTCAGCTCGGCCGCCGTCGCCGCCGCGCCGTGCCCGCACCCTACGAGCAGGGCGAGTCCCAGCAGGCCGCTCCAGAAGGCGTACCTGCCGACGGTACCCCGCCATCGTGCCATCAGCACGAATGGCCACGCTGGGGAGCGTCGGAGTCCCATCGCACGCATCGCGTCCTCCCTCATCGCCCGGCCACCTGCTCCGGTCGGCCGCCTCACTTCGCTTCGGTGGTGACGGTGCCGTTGGTGAGCTTCACCACCAGGTGGATGCTCTTCCTGTCCGGCGCCGCCACGAGGACATCGACGACCGGCTGCCCCTTCCGAACGGCAGGGTTTGCCGAGTAGACCACGCCCTTCTGATGCGCCTCCGCCTTCTTGATGACGTCCGGGAGCGATAATCTGGAGATCTGCATGAGCGTGAGCTGCATCGCCGAGCGGGCGATGTGCGGCTTGTCCTCGAACACCTCGGTCTCGGGCTCCCACTTCCCCGTGGTCGCATCGCCCTGGAGCTCCATCAGCACGTTGTGCTCGGCGTCCCGGACACGACCTTCCTTGGCCGTGTAGACGCTCAGCATGAGCTTTTCATCCTTCATCTCGAACTTCCCGGAGATGGCGAACCCGTACGCTTGCTCGGCCTGCCTGAGTCCCTCTGCCAGCGACAACCTGGCCTCGGAGAGCTTGCCGAGCAATACGGCCGCGTCCTTGTATTCAGCGGCTCTGCCGTCTCCGCCCGGGAGGATCATGAGGCCAAG
>CAZWXA010000028.1:16306-18834 GCA_964637755.1 uncultured bacterium
TCAGGCCTGCCTCTTCAGAGTCGTGTACAGGCCATCGAACAGGGTCATCCCGCGGTCCAGCAACTCGTGGTCGTCCGGGATCGCCGCGACCAGACCGCTCATCGCGAGGTCGATTCCCTGGGCCTCGCCGCGCGTGAACTTCCCGTCGCGCAGGTCCGCCTCGTGGACGATCTCGGCAATTGCCTGCAGCCGCCGATCCTTGACGCCGAACCGCTTCATGAGCGTCTCGAACGTGCAGTCCTCGCCGTGATGGCCGAACTCCGCGCCCAGCACATCGAACGGGATCCCCTTCCTGGCGGCGTCCGCCCGATCGGCGAAGCCGAACGTCGCCTGCGGGTCCAGGAACCGCCTGATCAGCCAGGCCGACGCGATGCGGTCGATGTGCGGGCGCGGGCGTGTCACCCACATGCTGCCGGGCGGCGGCAGCGCTCCCCGGCGCCGGCCACCGGCACGGGCGGCGGTCGGCCGCGCCTCGACCTTTCTGAGCCGCGCGGCCGCGGTCTCCCAGAGCGCCCGGACCCGATCCCCCAGCGGGGCGTCGAAGTAGTCGATCGACCGGATGCGATCGAGCTCGCGCTTCAGCCCCTCGAGCTTCGCCCGCAGCGGATCGAGCGACCCCCGCCGCCCAGGTCCGAGCCGGTCGAGCCGCGCCAGCAGTTCCTGGCAGCCGCGCTTCACCGCCTGGTACTCGGCGGACCGCGCGTCGTTGAAAAGAGCGGTCAGCTGCACGTCGGTCATGGTCTCGATGCCGTCGACCCGCAGGAGCGTCGCCTCGCCCCGGAAGGACTGGATCTCCTGGACGAGCCAGTGAACCAGCTCCGTGGTCTCCCCGTTTTCCGGGAGGATCCAGGCGGAGCCCCTGAGGTTCACCGCGCCCATGCGCTTGAGCTTCCGCCAGACACTCACCCGGTGCCGCGTCGGCGTGGGCGGGAGGCTCATCAGGAGCGTCAGCCATCGCATCGCCTTCGTAGAGTAACCATTGCTACTCGTCAGGTCAAGCGTTACACTCGACCCGGGATCGATCGAAGGCTCGACAGACTGCGATCGGCCGGTCCACCCGCGGCCGGCCAGGAGGGACGGCACGATGTCGCGACACTCACGGATCACGCCGGGCGCCCTGCTCGTGGCGCTCCTGCTCTCCACGACCTCCTGTCCCGGCCGGGCCGGCGCCGAGCCGGACTGGAACGCGGTGGCCGGCGCCATCGGACGGCCGGGCGACCTGAACGCGGCCGGCGTCTACCGCGTGTCCTTCCCGCGGAGCGACCTGAAGGTCTCCGTCAACGGCGTCCCGATCAAGACGGGGCTCGCCCTCGGCGGCTGGGCCGCGTTCGCCCGCGAGGGCGACCAGGCCATCGTCGACGGCGACCTCGTCCTCCTGCCGGGGGAGATCAACCCCGTCGTGTCCGCGCTCCAGGCGCACGGGGTCGAGGTGACGGCCCTGCACAACCACCTGGTTCTCGAGACGCCGCAGGTGATGTACCTTCACTTCTTCGGCAGGGGTGACGCCGCACTCCTGGCCCGGGCCATCAGGGAGGCGATCGCGCTGACGGGGACGCCGCCGGCCGCGGGCCCCCCCGCGGCGCCCGCCCCGACCCCGCCGGACTGGGCGCGCGCGGTGGAGGAGAGCTTCGGCCATGCGGGAACCGTTCGTGGGGGTGTCCTCTCGATCGCCGTCCCGCGGCCCGAGGCCATTCACGGCCACGGGGCGACGCTCGTACCGTCGATGGGGATGGCGCACGCCTTCAACGTCCAGGAGATGGAGGGCGGCGGTGTCGCGACCACGGGCGACTTCGTGCTCACGGACGCCGAGGTGAACCCCGTCCTTCGCGAGCTGCGAGCCGGCGGGATCGGGGTGACCGCGATCCACAGCCACCTGCTGCACAGCACCCCCTCGCTGATCTTCATGCACTTCTGGGGCACGGGAGATCCCGCGCAGATCGGCGCCGTCCTCAGGCAGGCGCTGGCGCGAGCAGGAACGCGGTAGGGCTCGGGCTCTGCCTGGCCTGGCGCCGGCTTGGTGACGCCATGACGCGCGCGAGGGGTCGTGAGCCCGCGGGCGCCTGCCCGGCGCAGAAGGGGCCCGTGATGACGGGCGGCACCGCCGTCGACCGCGGGAGCACGGCGGCGCTGCTCCGCTACTTCCTCTATCTCGGCAGCCTCGGCTTCGGGGGTCCCGTGGCGCTCGTCGGCTACATGCAGCGAGACCTCGTCGAGCGGCGACGATGGTTCACGAAGGAGGAGTACCTCAAGGCTCTCGCGCTCTCGCAGCTCGCGCCCGGCCCGCTCGCGGCCCAGCTCGCGATCTGCCTCGGCTTCATCCACTCGCGCGTGCGGGGCGCGACGCTCGTGGGTCTCACCTTCATCCTGCCGTCCTTCCTGATGACGGTCGCGATCGGCTGGGCCTACGTGCGGTTCGGCGGCCTGGCCTGGATGCAGGGGGTCTTCTACGGCGTCGGCGCGGCGGTCATCGGCATCATCGTGCGCGCGGCCTACAAGCTCGCGCGGCTCACCCTGGCGAAGGATCGACT
>CAZWXA010000029.1:0-209 GCA_964637755.1 uncultured bacterium
CTCGCCGATCAGCGCCGGATTGTTCTTCGTGCGCCGGGAGAGGATCTGCATGACGCGCTCGATCTCCGTCTCCCGCCCGATCACGGGATCGAGCTTGGTCTCGCGCGCGAGCTGGGTGAGGTCGCGGGAGAACTCGTCGAGGACCGGGGTCTGCGAGCGCTTCTTCGGACGCGGATAGTACTGGTCGCCGAGCAGTGCCAGCGTCTCCT
>CAZWXA010000029.1:219-18728 GCA_964637755.1 uncultured bacterium
GGACCTCGTCGAGCCGGGCGCCGAGGGATTCGAGGATCTTGGCGGCGATCGACTGGCCTTCCTTCATCAGGCCGAGGAGCAGGTGCTCGGTCCCGATGTAGTTGTGGCCGAGCTGCCTCGCTTCCTCGATCGACAGCTCCAGGACACGCTTCGCCTGGGGCGTGAAGGGGACCTCGCCGAACGTCAGCGTCTTGGGGAAGCCTGCCAGGGCTCGCTCGACCTCCGCCTTCACCGTCTCGAGCCTGAGGCCGAGGCGCTGGAGCACCGCCGTCGCGATACCCTCGCCGTCCCGGATCAGGCCGAGCAGGATGTGCTCCGTTCCGACGAAGTCGTGCCGGAACCGCCCCGCTTCCTCACGCGCCAGGATGATAACTCGCCGCGCTCGCTCGGTGAATCGTTCGAACACTTATTTCCCCCCAACCCTTGCCGGAGTGGAACGATTTTTCTTTCCGGGGCAGCCAGTTGAGTCGGACTGAGTATAGGCACGGCGCGGCGATTCCGCTAGCGTTTTATTTCACTTGTCGGGAACCGCTCGGGGAGCGGCCTCGCGCACCCGTCGACCAGCCGGTAGACCCGGTCGGCCTTGCGCGCGAGATCCTGGTTGTGCGTGGCGATCAGGAACGCGATGCCCCGCTCCGCCTGGAGCTGGAGGAAGAGGTCGTAGATCACCTCGCTGGTCTTCGGATCCAGGTTGCCCGTGGGCTCGTCGGCGAGGATCATCCGGGGCCGGTTGATCAGGGCCCGCGCGATGGCGACGCGCTGCTGCTCGCCGCCGGACAGTTCTCCCGGCCGGTGGCGCTGGCGGTCGGCGAGCCCGACCTCGTGGAGCGCCTCCGCCGCGAGGCTCCTGGCCTCCCGGGCCGGTTTGCGCAGGAGGAGAGCCGGCAGCATCGCGTTCTCCAGCGCCGTCATCTCCCCGAGCAGGTTGTAGAACTGGAACACGAACCCGATCTCCTGGCGCCGGAACTTCGCCAGGCCGGCCTCGGAACGGGCGAAGACGTCCTCGCCGTCGAAGAGCACGCGGCCCGCGGTGGGCCGGTCCAGGGTCCCGAGGATGTAGAGCAGGGTCGTCTTCCCGATGCCCGAGGCTCCCACGAGGGCCACGACCTCGCCGCCCCGCAGCGAGAGGTTCACGCCCCGAAGCACGCGCACCACCTCCGGTCCCGTCCGGTACTCCTTCTCGATCTCCTCGGCGTGGAGGAGCATGGGTTATTCGTATCTCAGGACTTCGGCAGGGAGGAGGGCGCCGGCGCGGCGGGCGGGGAAGATCGTGGCCAGGAACGAGATCGCGAGCGCGGTGGTGATGGTGATGAAGAAGTCGGACACGGTGAGCCTCATCGGCAGGTAGTCGATCTGGTACACGTCGCCCGCGAGCCGGATGATCTTGTAGGTGTTCTGGACCCACATGATGGCAAGGCCGGCCGCGCTGCCGGCCGTGGTCCCGATGATCCCGATGGTCATCCCGACGCCGAAGAACACGGCGGTGATGCTCCGGCCGGAGGCGCCGAGCGCCTTGAGGATCCCGATCTCCTTCCGCTTCTCCGCGACCAGGAGCACCAGGTGGCCGATGATCGCGAAGCCGGCCACGAGCACGATGATGGCCAGGACCACGAAGAGGGCGAGCTTCTCGAGCTGGAGGGCCGCGAACAGGTTCTTGTTCATCTCCGTCCAGTCGCGCACCCAGTACGGCCAGCCGAGCCGGGCCGCGAGCGCCCGCGCGATCGGGGGCGCTTCCTCCGGGTCGTCGAGCTTCACCTCCACGCCCGTCACCCGGTCGCCGAGCCCCGCGAACTCCTGCGCCGTCGCCAGCGCGACGTAGGCGATCGTCGAGTCGTACTCGTACATCCCGACCTCGAGCGTGCCCGCGACGACGTAACGGCGCATCCGCGGCACCATGCCGACGGCGGTCAGCGCGCCCTGCGGCGAGATGGCGGTGATGGCGTCGCCGGCCGCGACTCCGAGACTCCGCGCCAGCTCCCGCCCGAGGAGGATGGCGGGCTCCCCGCGCTCGAGGGCCGCGAGGTCCCCCGTCCGGAGCTGCGAGCGGATGTCCGCGGCCGCCCCCGCCGCCCGGAAGTCCACCCCGCGCAGCAGCCCGCCGCGGGCGCCGCCCCCCGGCCCGGTGAAGAGCGCCTGCTGGAGGACGAAAGGCGTCACGGCCTTCACGCCGGCCAACCCCCGCGCGCGGCCCGCGAGCGCCGCGGCATCCGGCACGCCCCGACCGCTCGCCTCGAAGATGAGGACGTGCGGGTTCGCGGCGATGATCTTGTCCCGGATGCCGCGCTGGAAGCCCGTCATCACCGCGAGGACGACGATCAGCGCCGCCACGCCGAGGAAGACGCCGCCGAGGCCGATCCAAACGAAGAGGGAGAGGTTCGCGCGCTGGCCGCGCGCGCGCAGGTACCGGAGGCCGAGGAAGATCTCGAAGGGCAGGCGCTCCGTCATTCGTCCTCGGGCGCCCGGCCCGCTTCCGGACGGAGGTGCGGGAAGAGGATCACCTCCCGGATCGACGCCTGGTCGGTGAACAGCATGACCAGCCGGTCGATGCCGATCCCCTCGCCCGCGGTCGGCGGCATCCCGTACTCGAGGGCCCGGATGAAATCGTCGTCGAACCAGTGCGCCTCGTCGTCCCCGCGCTCGCGCAGGGCGGCCTGCTCCAGGAACCGCTCGCGCTGCTCGATGGGGTCGTTCAGCTCGGTGTACGCGTTGGCGATCTCGCTCCTGGCGATGAACAGCTCGAACCGATCCACCAGCCGTGGATCGTCCCGCTTCCGCTTCGACAGCGGCGACAGCTCGGTGGGGAAGTCGACCACGAAGGTCGGCTGGACGAGCGTCGGCTCGACGAGGGACTCGAACAACTCCTTCCACGCCTGCACCGGCGACGCCGTCTCGACCTGCGCGCCACACGCGGCCGCCAGTTCCCGGAGCCGGTCGATGGAGGTGTCCGGCCCCACCCGCTCGCCGACGGCCAGCGAGATTCCCTCGAAGAAGGCCAGGCGGCGCCACGGGGGCGTGAGATCGAGCGTCTCCCCCTGGTAGGCGAGGGACAGGCCTCCGTGGAGCGTCCGGGCGAGCTCGGTCAGGAGCGCCTCCGTCAGCTCCATCAGGTCGGCGGCGTCGGCGTAGGCTTGGTAGAACTCCAGCATCGTGAACTCCGGATTGTGCTGGGTGGAGACGCCCTCGTTGCGGAAGTTCCGGTTGATCTCGTAGACGCGGTCGTAGCCGCCGACGACGAGTCGCTTCAGGTACAGTTCCGGGGCGATCCGGAGGTACACGTCCATGTCGAGCGCGTTGTGGTGGGTGACGAAGGGCCGGGCCGCCGCCCCGCCGGGGATCGGCTGCATCATCGGCGTCTCGACCTCGAGGAAGCCCCGCGCGTCGAGGAACTCCCGGATCGCCTTGATGAGCCGGCTCCGCAGGACGAAGATCCCGCGCGTGGCCGGATTGACGACGAGGTCGACGTACCGGCGCCGGTACCGTGTCTCCACGTCCTTGAGCCCGTGCCACTTCTCGGGCAGCGGGCGCAGCGACTTGCCGAGGAACGTGAACACCTTCACGGCAACCGTCAGCTCGCCCGTCCGCGTGCGGAACAGGTCGCCCGTGACGCCGACGAAGTCGCCGGTGTCGGTGTCGGCGAATGGCGCGTACTCCTCGCCGAGCTGGTCGGCGCGCGCGTAGACCTGGATGCGGCCGGTGTGATCCATGAGGTGGGCGAAGCACGTCCGTCCGTGACGCCGCACGGACACGACCCGCCCGGCCACCCAGACCGGCCCCGCGCCCGTCAGCTCCTCGTCGCCGGCGGACCCGAAGCGCTCGGCCAGGGGGCCGGCCCAGTGCGTGACTGGATACCGGGTGCCGAACGGATCCACCCCGCGGCTCCGGAGCGCCGCGAGCTTCTCCAGGCGGCGCCGCACGAGGTCGTTCGGCGGAAGGGCGTCGCTCACGTCTCGCGCCCCCGCGCCCAGAGAAGGTAGCTCTTGATGAACGGCTCGATGTCGCCGTCCATCACGGCTTCCACGCGGCCCACCTCGACGCCGGTTCGATGGTCCTTGATGAGCTGGTACGGGTGGAAGGTGTACGACCTGATCTGGCTGCCGAAGGCGATCTCCTTCTTCTCGCCCGTCAGCTCGTTCAGCGCGGCGCGCTGCTTCCTCTCGGCCAGCTCGAAGAGCCGCGCCCGCAGGATGCGCATCGCGGTGTCGCGGTTCCGCAGCTGGGAGCGCTCGTTCTGGCACTGCACCACGATCCCGGTCGGCAGGTGGGTGATCCGGACGGCGGAGTCGGCCGTGTTCACGCCCTGTCCGCCCGGGCCGGAGGAGCGGAAGACGTCCACGCGGATCTCGTCGTCCCGAACGACGACCTCGACCTCTTCCACCTCGGGGATCACCGCCACCGACGCGAAGCTCGTGTGGCGCCGCTTCTGCGTGTCGAACGGCGAGATCCGCACGAGCCGGTGGACCCCGATCTCGCCCTTCAGGTACCCGTACGCGTACTCGCCCTTGACGGTGATCGTGGCGGACTTGATGCCCGCCTCCTCGCCGGGCTGCAGGTCGACCACTTCCGCCGCGAAGCCCGACCGCTCCCACCACCGGAGGTACATCCGCAGCAGCATCTGGGCCCAGTCCTGGGACTCGGTCCCGCCGGCGCCCGGATGGATCGAGAGGATCGCGTCCTTGGCGTCGTGCGGGGCGCCCATGGTCATCTTCAGCTCGAAGTCGTCGAGGGTGCGGCGGAGGCGCCCGGCGCCCTCTTCGATCTCCGGCCCGACACTCTCGTCGCCGGTCTCCGTGGCCAGCTCGAGCAGGACGCCGAGGTCCTCGGCCTGGACCCTCAGCTCACCGAATCGGGTGACCGTCCGGGACAGCTCGGATCGCTCCCGGACCAGTTCTTGCGCGCGGCGACCGTCGTCCCAGAACGCCGGCCGCCCCATCTCGTCCTCGATGACGCGGAGGCGCTCCTGCTTCGCCTCGAGGTCAAAGATGCCTCCGCAGGTCGTCGAGACGCCCCTCGATCTCGACCAGATCACGCCTGAGCTCAGTCAGCACCGCGATGTCCTCCAGCGAACGCCCGTCCGAACAGCCCCGCCGTGGCGGCGACGCACATCAGGACGAGCCAGTTTCCGAGCCGCGTGTACAGGGTCGTCCCGGCCCGGAGGGGAATCCCGTCTCTCAGCACCGCCCGCTCGAAGGGCCCCGCACTCCGGACGATCCGGCCGGTCGGCGCGATGAACGCCGATACCCCCGTGTTGGCCACGCGTGCGATGGCGACCCGGTGCTCCACCGCCCGGAGCGGGTACATGGCCAGGTGCTGCAGCGGCCCGCTCGTGCGCCCGAACCACGCATCGTTGGTCATGTTTATCATGAAGCGGGCGCCACGTCGTATGAATGCCCGGACCAGCTCCGGGAAGACTCCCTCGTAGCAGATGATCACCCCGAAGGGGGCGGGCGGGCCCGGGAACACGACAGGGCCGGGGCCCGGCTCGAGGTCCGCGATGAATTCGGCCCAGCCCCGGACGAAACCGATCACTCCCGACAGGGGGACGTACTCGCCAAACGGGACAAGATGGATCTTATCATAGCGACCCGCGATCTCCCGGCCCGAGAGGAGAAACGCGCTGTTGTAGTAGCGGAGCGGCGGCGCATCCGACACGTCGATCGAGCCGACGAGGATCGGCGCGCCGCTCGCCGTCGAGATGTCGCCGAGCAGACGCTGGAGCCCGGCGTCCCGCCGGAAGACCGTCGGCGCGGCCGTCTCGGGCCAGACGATCAGGTCCGGCCGGTCCCGGCCGGCCTCCCGCGTCAGCGCGAGGGAGACCGCCAGCGTCTCGGCCTCATGGGCCCGGTCCCACTTGAGCGGCTGCTCGATCGAAGGCTGGACCAGCGCGAGCACGGGACCGGCCGGCGGGACCGGCTCGCCGAGTCGCCAGAACCCAAACGCGACCACCGACGCCACGAGGCCTCCCACCGCCAGCGCGCCGGGAAGCGCCCGCCGCCACGGGAGGATCACCAGGCCCGCGACCGCGGCGTTGACGGCCACCACGACGAGGGAAACGCCATACACGCCTGCCAGTTCGGCCACCTGGATCACGGGCAGCACGGAGGACTGAGAATACCCGACCAGCCCCCACGGGAACCCGGCCAGGAACCAGCCACGCACCCACTCCCCCGCCACCCAGAGCGGTGGCGCCGCCGCGAGCGCCGGGCCAGGGCCGGAGCGCCGGGCCAGCCACGCCATCCCGGCCGTCACGAGCCCGAAGTAGAGCCCGCAGTAGGCGGCGAGGCCGGCGATCGGCAGCCAGGTCAGCGGCCAGGGGATGGCGCTGTAGTGCTGGAAGGTGTGATCGAGCCAGCGAAGCAGGGTCAGGAAGAACACCGTCCCGGAGAGCCAGCCCCAGCCGAGCGCGGCCCGTGGCGGCAGGAGCGCGGCCAAGCCGAAGAGCGGCGCGAGCGCCAGCCAGGCCAGCACGTGCAGGTCGGGGCGCGGGAACGCGAGCGCGAGCGCGCCCCCGCTCATGACCACGACGGCCGCGGTGCCGAGACGTGTCGAGCCCCGGCGGCACGTGTCAGGTCCCATTCCGGAGCCGATCCGCGAGAAACCGGGGGAGGCCCGCGGCGACGATCTTCCGCCGCGCCTCCCGCACGTCGTAGGTCACGCGGCGGAACGTGACCCGCCGGGTTGCCCGATCCCAGACGGCGTAACACGCCCGGGAATCGCGATCGCGCGGCTGACCGACACTGCCGACGTTCACGATGTAGCGACGGCCGTTCTCGAACGCGATGTCGCCGGCGCCGGGCCGCCAGGCGGGGCCAGACGACCCGATCGACCAGTGGCCGGGCTGGTGGGAATGCCCCACGAAGCAGAGCTGGGTCTCGAACGCCTCGAAGGCGGCCACGCCGTCCTCGGCCGTCGTGAGGTACTCCCACTCGCCGGGCCGCGCCGGGCTGGCATGGACGAGGGTCGCCTCGGCGACGGACGCCCGGAGCGGCAGCGCGGCCAGGTAGCCGGACTGGGCCTCGTCCAGACGCTCCGTCGTCCACTCGGCCGCGGCGCGCGCGACCGGGTTGAACCACTCCAGATCGAGCCTGCCCGTCACGGCGCAGTCGTGGTTGCCCGCGACGAGGGTCGGCGCACACTCGTCGAGGAGCTCCACGCAGGCGGCCGGATCCGCACCGTAGCCCACGAGATCGCCCAGGCACAGCACGGCGTCGACCTGTGCACGGCAGTCGGCGAGCACCGCGCGGAGGGCCTCGAGATTGGCGTGAATGTCGGAGAGGACCGCGTACCGCATTCAGGACGCGGGGCACAGCTCCTTGCGAATCCGGTCCAGGACGCCGTTGATGAAGCGGCTCGACTCCTGGGTGCTGAACTTCTTGGCGACCTCCAGCGCTTCGTTGATCGCGACCTTGGGCGGCACGTCCGGTTCCCAGAGCAGCTCGAAGACGCCTTGCCGGAGGATGTTCCGGTCGACGACCGCCATGCGATCGAGGCTCCAGTGCTCCGTGTACTGCCGGAGCAGGTCGTCGATCTTCGGCTTGTGCAGGAGCGTGCCGCGCACGACTTCCTCCGTGAAGGCGCGCACCTCCTCGTCGGTCGGGTGCCGGCTCGAGAAGTCGCGGAAGCGCGGCTCCCAGTCCGTCTCGCCCCGGAGATCGAGCTCGTAGAGGAACTGCAACGCCAGCTCGCGCGACTTACGACGTCGGCCCACGCCGGGCCACCCGTGCGACGAACTCGGCCATCTCGAGGGCCGCCTCCGCGGCCTCCTCTCCGCGGTTCCCGACCTCGCCGCCCGCGCGGTCCCACGCCTGCGCCTCGCTGAGCGCCGTGACCACACCGAACGTCGCCGGCACGCCCGTGGTCAGGGCCACGTGCTGGATCCCCGCCGCGGCCTCTCGCGCCACGTGCTCGAAGTGCGGGGTCTGCCCCCGGATCACCACGCCCACGCACACGAGCGCCGCGTAGCGGCCGGTCGCGGCCAGGTGCGCGGCGGCCTGCGGCAGCTCGAACGAGCCCGGCACCCAGAGAACGTCGACGCCGTCCGGCGGGACGCCGTGCGCCGCGAAGGCGGCCGTCGCGCCGTCGACGAGCCGCTTGGTGATGCGCTCGTTGAAGCGCGCCGCGATGATCGCGAATCTCGGGGCGCGGGCCCCCGGGCTCCCGCCACCCCCGGTCTCGGGGAGACCCTCGGATCGGCGCGTGGGGGCGCGACCGGCCATGTCAGTCCGAGGACAGCGTGGTGAACAGGTGCCCCAGCTTGGCCCGCTTGGTGTCCAGGTACCGGCGGTTGGCATCGGTCGGGGGGATCTCGATCGGGATCTGCTCGACGACGGAGAGCCCGTAGCCTTCCAGCCCCACGATCTTCTTCGGGTTGTTGGTGAGGAGCCGGAGGTTCTTGACGCCGAGGTCGACGAGGATCTGCGCGCCGATGCCGTAGTCGCGGAGATCCGCGTTGAAGCCGAGCGCCAGGTTCGCCTCCACCGTGTCGAGCCCCTGGTTGTCCTGGAGCTCGTAGGCCCGCATCTTGTTGAGGAGCCCGATGCCGCGCCCCTCCTGCCGCATGTAGACGAAGACCCCCCGCTGCTCTGCCCGGATGATCGAGAGCGCCTTCTCGAGCTGCAAGCCGCAGTCGCAGCGTCGGGACCGGAAGACGTCGCCCGTCAGGCACTCCGAGTGCACGCGGACGAGTACCGGCGCGTCGCCCGCGACCTCTCCCATCACCAGGGCCAGCGGCACCCGGGTGTCGACCGTGGTGTCGTAGGCGATGGCGGTGAAGTCACCCGCCTCCGTCGGCAGGCGGGTGGTCGCGATGCGGCGGACGAGCTTCTCCTTGCGGACGCGGTACTCGATCACGTCCTTGATCGTGATGATCTTCAGCCTGTGCAGCCGGGCCAGCTCCACCAGCTCGGGAACGCGGGCCATGCCGCCGTCCTCGTCCATGACCTCGCAGATCACGCCGGCCGGGGTGCACCCCGCGAGCCGGGCGAGATCGACCGCCGCTTCCGTGTGCCCCGCGCGGCGCAGGACACCGCCCGGCATCGCGCGCAGGGGCAGGATGTGGCCGGGGCGGGTGAGATCGTCGGACATCGTTCGTGGATCCACGAGCGTCCGGATCGTCACGGCGCGGTCGTGGGCGGAGGTGCCGGTCGTGATGCCGCGGCGCGCGTCGACCGTCACCGTGAAGGCGGTGCCCAGCGGCGCCGTGTTCTCGTTCACCATCATCGAGATGTTGAGCTGGTCGAGTCGCTCCCCCGTCATCGGCACGCAGACCAGGCCCCGGCCGTGCTTGGCCATGAAGTTCACGTGCTCGGGCGTGATGCCGTCGGCGGCCATGAGCAGGTCGCCCTCGTTCTCGCGGTCCTCGTCGTCGACCACGACCAGCATGCGGCCGGCGCGGATCTCCTCGATGGCGTCCTCGATGGTGGCGAATGGGCTCACGATACCCCCCGAAGGGACAGCGATCGTAGCAGGTACTTCCCGATGACGTCCATTTCCAGATTGACCCGGCCGCCGGCGGCGGCCCGCCCGAGCGTGGTGACGGCCAGCGTGTGCGGGATCACCATGACCTCGAAGACCGTCCCCGCGATGTCGGCCACCGTCAGGCTGATGCCGTCGACGGCGACCGATCCCCTGGGAATGAGCAGGGGCTCCAGATCCGGCGAGGGCAGCGCGATCCGGACGCGCGCGGTGGCGTCGCGCTCGACGCTGGTGATCGTCCCGACGCCGTCCACGTGGCCGAGCACGAGGTGTCCCCCGAGGTCACCGCCGAACCGCAGCGGCCGTTCCAGGTTGACCGGATCGCCCGGCCGGAGGTCGCCGAGCGCCGTCGACCGGAGAGTCGCGGGTCCGACGTCGAACACGAGCGTTCCGTCGCCACGGCCGACGATGGTCAGGCACACGCCGTTCACGGCCAGGCTCCCACCGGTCGGCAGGCCCGGGGCGAGGCCGGTCGCGATGCCGAGCCGGAGCGGTCCGGAGCCGCGCTCGACGGCGCTGACGGTTCCCATCTCCTCCACGATACCAGTGAACATCACTCCGGCCGCTCCACGTCCCCCTCGACCAGGACATCGTTGCCGATCCGCCGGACGCTCGGCTCGACGATCCGGAACGCCTCCGCGAGGGCGCGCCCGGCACCCTCGACCGGCGTGATCGCCGATCGACCTCCCAGCACGATCGGTGCGACGAAGACGGCGACACGATCGACCAGCCCCGCCTCGAGGAACGCGGCGTTCAGCTCGCCTCCGCCCTCGACGAGCACGGAGGTGACGTCGCGCGCGGCGAGCCAGGCGAGCAGGAGCCCGAGGTCGACCCGGCCCGCGCGGCCGTGACACTCGACGACCGTCGCGCCAGCAGCCGCCAGGGCCCGGACCCGCGGGGCCGGCGGGGCCGGTCCCACGGCCACGACCGCGCGCGATGGCGTGCCGGCGTGGATCAGCCGGGCCCCGGCAGGCAGGCGGGCCTTGCTGTCGGCGACGACCCGGTACGGCTCGCGCGGCCAGGGCCTCCCGAGCCGGACGGTCAGCTCCGGGTCGTCGGCGAGGGCCGTGCCGATCCCCACCACGATCGCGTCCGACAGGCTCCGCAGCCGGTGCGTCTCGGCCCGCGCCGCCTCACCCGAGATCCAGTGCGCTCCCCCGTGCACGTCCGCGATCTTTCCGTCGAGTGTCATGGCCGCCTTCAACGTCACATGCGGCCGCCGCTCGCGCGCCCAGGTGAAGAAGTGACGGTTGAGCGCGCGGGCCTCCGCGGCCAGGGTGCCGACCTCGACGGCGACGCCACCCCGGCGCAGCCAGTCCAGTCCGCGGCCGTCGACGAGCGGGTTCGGATCGGCGACGGCCACCACGACACGGGCGAGCCCTGCCTCCACGAGGGCGGGCGCGCAGGGCGGAGTCCGCCCCTGGTGCGCGCACGGCTCGAGCGTGACGTACAGGGTCGCGCCGCGGGCGCGCCCGCCCGCCGCCCGGAGCGCCACGGTCTCGGCGTGAGGCGTTCCGGCCCCGGCGTGGAACCCCTCGCCCACGACCACCGAGTCGCGGACGATGACGGCGCCCACCATCGGGTTGGGCGAGGTCAGGCCGCGGGCCTGTTCCGCCAGCTCCAGTGCCCGGCGCATGAGGCCGAGGTCGGTCATGGCGACCCTGGCACCAGCGCCTCGGCGAACCTGTCCGCGTCGAAGCTCTGGAGGTCCTCGACACGCTCGCCGACACCCACGAGCTTGATCGGCAGCCCGAGCTCCCGGTAGATGCGGACGACGATGCCTCCCTTGGCCGTGCCGTCGAGCTTCGTCAGGCAGAGGCCCGTCAGGCCGATGGCCTCGTGGAACAGCCGGGCCTGCGAGAAACCGTTCTGCCCCGTCGTCGCGTCCAGCACCATCAGGGACTCGTGCGGGGCCCCCGGCACTTGCCGGGACACCACCCGCTTGAGCTTGGCCAGCTCCTCCATGAGGTTGCTCTTCGTGTGCAGCCGCCCGGCCGTGTCGACGATGAGCGCGTCCGTCCGCCGCGCCATGGCGGCGCGCACCGCGTCGAAGACGACCGCGGCGGGGTCGGACCCGCTGCCCTGGCGGATGACGTCGACGCCCACCCGGCGCCCCCACTCCTCCAGCTGCTCGATGGCGGCGGCGCGGAAGGTGTCCGCCGCGGCCAGCAGCACGTCCCGGCCCGACTCCTTGAGCTGCGCCGCGAGTTTCGCGCACGTCGTCGTCTTGCCCGACCCGTTGACGCCCAGCATGAGGACGACGGCGGGGCGGTGCTCGAGGTCCAGCTCCTGGGCAGCCGGGCGAAGCGTGTCGGCGATGAACCGGCGAAACAGCGGCCGCAGCTGGTCCGCTCGGGTCACGGTGCCGAACATCACCTCCTCGCGGGCGCGATGCTTGAAGTCCGCCGCCGTCGCTGCGCCGAGGTCCGCGGCGATCAGCAGCTCCTCGATCTCCTCGAAGAGGGCCTCCTCGATCGGCCGCTCGGCCGCGAAGACCTCGTCGAGCTGCGCGCCGAGGAACTCCTGCGAGCGCCTGAGGCCATCCCGCAGGCGATCGGCGAGCGCGGAGAGAAACTTCATCGAGCGTCCGGCGGGATGACGAGCTGGGTGATGACAGAGCCGCTCGGACCCAGCGGGGGCAGCGGCTGCCCGTTGAGCTCGAGCGCGAGCCCGCCGGCGTTGCCGACCGTGACGACGAACCGCCGGTCCGAGACCCACTGCCGCACGTCACCGGGTGTCATCGTCTCCTCGGTCACGTGCCCGTCCGCGGTCCGGACGCGGACCCACGTCTTCTCCTTGACACGGGCGACGAGACGGAAGGGCGGGCCCTGGGGGTTCGCCGGCGCCATCGGGGCCCCGGCGTCGGCGGGCGGCCGTCCCCCCCCCGCCCAGTCGGGCGGGGCGAGCGCCGGGCGCGCGTCGCGAGCGTCGGGAGCGGAGGACCCGAGCACCGCGGCGGGCTCGCTCGAGGCCGCCAGACGGACGCCCGTCTGGCGCTCCGCGGAGGGCGCCGCCGGCCTGGACCGCCCCTTCAGCACGAGGGTGAGCCCGAACAGGGCGGCGCCGAGAACAATCAGCAGCACGAGGCTGATCAGGATCGGCTCCGGTCCGCGGCCGTTGCGCTCGATGGGCCCGGAGATCCGCTCGGCCTCGCGCCGGGGGCCGGGGAGTCCCGTCTGCTCCGCGTAGAGGCCGAGGGCCTCCTCCGGGGATTCGTTCAGGATCTGGCAGTACGCCCGGATGTATCCCTTGGTGAACACCACGGCCGGCAAGTCGGTGAAGTCGTCGGACTCGAGCGCCTGGATGTAGCGCTCATGGACCCGCGTCGACCGGGCGATCTCCTTCTGGGAGACACCCCGGGCTTCACGAAGCTCTCGGAGATGGCGGCCGACGGAAGACATGCGAGACCTGCCGTCCAGTGTAGTCGATCGAACCCGGAAAAGTCAACGAACGTGACAGTTTAGCAGACTGTCAGACGCGCTCCCCCGCGAGGTTGACCGACACGAGCTTTGACAGGCCGGGCTCTTCCATCGTGACGCCGTAGAGGATGTCAGCGGCCTCCATCGTTTTCCGGTTGTGCGTGATGACGAGGAACTGGGTCCGGGAGCACAGCTCTCGCAGGACTCGCAGGAATCGATGGATGTTCGCGTCGTCGAGCGGAGCATCCACCTCGTCGAGAATGCAGAAGGGGCTGGGGCGGTAGTAGAAGATGGCGAAGAGGAGGGCGAGCCCGGTCAGCGCCTTCTCGCCCCCTGACATGAGCGTCACGGCCTGCAGTCGCTTGCCGCGGGGCTGTGCCATCAACTCGACACCGGTCTCGAGCGGATCGTCGGCCTCGAGAGCCTCGATCAGACGCAGCTCGGCGCGGCCGCCCTCGAAGAGGCGCTCGAAGATCTGACCGAAGCTGGCGTTGATGTCCTCGAACGCCTGGCGGAACCGCTCCTGCGCGGTCCGCGTCACGCCCCGGAGCGCCTTGTCGAGGTCCTTCATCGACGTCACGAGGTCGTCGTGCTGCGCCCGCAGAAACGCCAGCCGCTCGTCCAGCTCGCGGTACTCCTCGTCGGCGACGAGGTTGACGGCGCCCATCGCCGCGAGCCGCGCCTCGAGGTCCTCGAGTCTCGCCCGCGTCGTTGGCAGGTCGAGGGCCGGGTCGTGGAGCGCGAGGAGGTCCGCCGCCGTGGGAACACCGAAAGCGCGCCGCGCTTCCTGCTCGAGCTCCTCGCGCCGGACGCGTCCCTCGGTGGCCCGTAGCTCGACGGCGTGGGCCGCGGCTCCGAGCCTCGCGATCTCGGACTGGAGCGCGCGAGACTCCGCGTCGATCGCGCGCAGATCCGCCGCGAGGGCCTCGTGGCGCTCCGAGAGATCGCGCTCCTGGGCCTCGAGGCGATCCCGGTCCGCGGCCACGTCGTGCGCGGCCTCGTCGGTGCGCGTGCGCTCCTCGCCGAGCCACCGCGCCCGCTCCTGGATCTGCCCGAGTCGGGCCGCCCCGAGGTCGAGGCGCTCCGCGAGCTCGGCCTGCAGGCCGTCGAGGTGGGCCAGCTCCCGCCCGAGGGCCTCCACGCGCTCCGACGTCGACGCCATCTCGACGCGGCACGCCGTGAACTCCGTGAGGATCGCGGTCTCCTCGGTCTGGGCGGCCTCGATCGACGCGCGGAGGCCCGCCATGGCCGACTCGTGCGCCTCCTCGGCCTGCCGTGTCAGAGCCTGGCGCGCCAGGAGCCGCGCCAGGACCGAGTCCGTCTCCGCCCGCTCCCCGCCCACCTGGTCGAGCTCCGACTGGACCGTCTCGACGTGGCGGAGGACCCGTTCGTGCTCCCGCGCGGCCTGCTCGACATCCTTCGCACGCGCGAGGCGCGCCGTCTCGCTCGCCTGGATCGTCTGCTGGAGCGGAGGCACTTGCGCCCGGAGCCCGGCCACCTCGTTCTCGAGGGCAGCCACCGCGGTCTCGGCGTCGCGCACGTCGCCCGTGAGGCGCCGCACGTCGTCCCCGAGGTCCCGGATCGCGCGCTTCCGCTGGAGCAGCGAGTGCTCCGCCACCTGCCCCGGATCGTCGCCCCTGCTCCCGCCGCGGAGGCGGCCGGCCGGGGAGAGCACCTCGCCCGCCGGCGTGGCATAGGTCGCGACGACGCCGTTGCGCCGCCAGAGCCGCTCGGCGTCATCGAGACCGTCCACGATCGCGACCCGTCCGAGCAGGTAGTCGACCAGCGCGGGGCTCGTCGCGCGCACCGCGTGCGACGCCCAGCGCACACCCCCGTCGTCGCGCGGGACCTCAGCCGGCGGCGGGAGCGTCTCCAGCGGGACGAAGGTCGCCGACCCGGCGCGCTCGGCGCCCAGCAGCGCGACCGCGTCCCGCGCCTGATCGAAGCGCTCGACAACGATCCACTGCAGCCGCTCTCCCAGGACCGCCTCGACCGACGTATCCAGGTCGGCTGGGACCTCGAGCAGGTCGGCGACCGTCCCGAGGATGCCCGCGAGCCGGGGCGCGCCGGTCTCCGAGAACATCGCCCGGACGCCCGCGCCGTACCCTTCCCGCGCCCGCTCGAGTCGCTCGAGCGCCTCGAGACTCGACCGTCTGACGGCGAGCGCGACCCGGGTTTCCGAGAGCCGCGCGTGTGCTCCGCCGAGGAGGGGTTCGCGATCGGCAAGCGCGGCCTCGATCCGGGTCCGCTCCTCGTGGAGCGACGCCAGGACCACGACCACGCGGCGCTGGTCGTCCCCGAGGACCACCTGCTGCGCAGCCACTCGCTCCGCCTCGGTCCGTGCTGCGGCCAGCTCCTGCTCGAGCCGGGCTGCCCGCCGCTCGAGCTGCACCTGCCGCTCGCGGAGCTCGCCGTTCCCGCGGGTGAGATCGGCTCGCTCGCCCGCCAGGCGTACCTGGTCGAGCCGGAGCGCTTCGAGGCGGTCGCGCTCGCCGCCGAGCGTCGCCCGGTGCTGATCGAGCCGCACCTGCAGCGCGGCGACGGCCTGCCCGCGACTGGCGGCGAGCGTCTCGGCGTCCTCGCGCGCCAGCGCGGCGCTCCGGCGGTCGGCGGCGACCGCCACGAGGCGCGTGCGCATGGCCCGAAGGTCCTCGGCGAGGACGCGGCTCTCCTCCTCCAGCTCGCGCATCTGGACGCCCATCTGCTCGCGGCGCTCGAGCAGGCGCTCGATCTCGCCCTGGACCTTCTGCACCGCCTGCCGGCAATCGGAGAGGCGGTGAGCCATCTCCTCTTGCGCCCCGCGATGGGTGGTCCCGCGAGCGTCGAGCGCGGACAGGCGAACGCGCAGGTCGAGCTCGGCGTCACGCAGGCGGCCGATCTCGGCGTCGAAGCCGCGGGTCTCCTCGGCGAGCCCGGCATAGTCAGCGGCGACGGTGGACAGGGCGAGGGACTGCTTCTCGCCGTGGAGCGCCTTGTATTGCTGCGCCTTCCTCGCCTGTCGCTCGAGCGAGCCGAGCTGCCGCCTCACCTCGTCCATCACGTCGCGCACCCGGAGGAGATTCTGCCGAGTCGCGTCGAGCTTGCCCTGCGTCTCGTTGCGCTGCTGCTTGTAACGGGCGATGCCGGCCGCTTCCTCGATGAAGACGCGACGCTCGTACGGCTTCGCGGTCAGGACGTGGTTCAGCTTCTCCTGGTCCATGACCGAGTACGCCCGCGGGGTCGCGCCCGTGCCAGAGAGGAGATCCAGGATGTCCCGGAGCCGGCAGGCCGACCGGTTCAGCAGGTACTCGCTCTCGCCTACCCGGTAGAGCCGGCGGCTGATGGAGATCTCGCTCCAGGGAACCGCGAGCGTGCCGTCGTTCGAGAACGTCAACTCGACCTCGGCGAGCCCCACGCCCTTGCGGGACGCCGAGCCGTGGAAGATCAGGTCCTCCATGCGAGCGCCGCGGAGCGCGCGCGCACTCTGCTCGCCGAGCGCCCACCGCACGGCTTCCGAGATGTTGCTCTTGCCACACCCGTTCGGCCCCACGATGGCGGTGATGCCGGGCAGGACCTTCACGACGGTCTTCTCGCCGAAGGACTTGAAGCCGTGGAGGACGACCGACTCTAGGCGCATGACCCCCGCCGCACGGCGGGGCCGCCGCGTGACCGGCCGCTCGGACGGGCCGCCCCCGGCCCTGGAACGACAGGCGAGTTTTTCAGCATGTCTCTCGATATCACGAGTGCCCGGCAAGCGCCAAACAAAAAACACCATCGGTCGAGTTCCACCGGCACGCCCCCCCAAGATGCTGGGGGTTCGGCGGTGACCCGTTGTCGGTCAGAACAGAAGCACCCTCAGGCAGGGGATCGACGAAGTGCGAGGCGAGCTGAAGGCGAGCCGAGCCTCCAATTCCGACGACGCGTGGAAGCAGGGCCAGAGGAAGTGCTGGGCGAGCCGAGCCTCCAATTCCGAGAACGCGAGGGAGCGACGCGTCGCCCGGCCCTCGCACGATGACGAAAACCCGCAGGCCGCTCAAAAAGGCCCAGATGCAAGGCGGCCGCAGTTCGAGCCGAGGCGGAGCCGAGGCGAGGCCCGAGTGAGTCGCGACGACTGAGGCGTATTCCTATACGCCGCCTCGGCTATGCCTCGGCTCGCACTGCCACGCAGATGGGCCTTTTTGAGCGGCCTGCTAGCGGCCGTGACACTTCTTGTACTTGCGTGGCGCCCCGTCGGCGTTCTTCGCGCCGCACGGACAGGGATCGTTCCGGCCCACCTTGGCGCCCGTCGGCGTGCGCATGGGGACGGGCCGATCGTTGCCCTGCCCGCGCGCGATCGAGGGCGCCTCGCCGTGCAGCTCCACCGTCTGGCGCCACAGGGTCCTCCCCGCGGGCTCGTCGAGCGCGACCTCGCGCACGAGCTGGATCCTGAAGAGACGCTCGATGACGGCCGCCTTGACCCGCTCGACCATCTCCTGGAAGAGGTCGAAGGCCTCGCGCTTGTACTCCGTCAGCGGATCGCGCTGTCCGTAGCCGCGGAGCCAAGTGCCTTCCTTCAGGTGGTCGATCGACAGCAGGTGGTCCTTCCACTGCGCGTCGATGACGAGGAGCATCTCGCGGCGCTCGATCGCCCGGAGCAGCTCGGTGCCGAACTCCTGCTCGCGCTGGCGGTAGCGCTCATCGACGGCGGCGGCGACCATCTCGGCGAGGGACTCCCGCGAGGCCACCTCCTTGTACTCGGCGGGCGCGACGCGCAGGTCGAACTGACGGTGAAGCGCCTCGCCGAGCCCCGCCAGGTCCCAGTCCTCGGGGTGCGCGTTCCGGGACGCGTACGCGTCGAGCGCGCCCGTCGTGAGATCGTCGATCCACTCCTGGACCGTCTCCTCCTGACTCTCGCCCTCGAGGATCTCGCGGCGCATGCCGTAGATGATCTCGCGCTGCTTGTTCATCACGTCGTCGTACTCGAGCAGGTGCTTGCGGATCTCGAAGTTGTGGTTCTCGACGCGCTTCTGGGCCGTGGCGATCGCCCGGGTCACGAGCCGGTGCTCGATCGGCTCCCCCTCCTCCATCCCGAGGCGCTCCATGATCCGCTGGATCCGCTCGGCGCCGAAGATCCTGAGCAGGTCGTCCTCGAGGGAGAGATAGAAGCGCGACGAGCCGGGATCGCCCTGGCGGCCGGACCGGCCGCGGAGCTGGTTGTCGATCCGGCGAGACTCGTGCCGCTCCGTGCCGACGATGTGCAGCCCCCCCGCGGCCACGACCCGCTCGTGCTCGGGCTCCGTGACCTTCCGCGCTTCTTCCCACGCCGCCTGCCGGGCCTCGGCCGGCGCCGTCGCCGGGTCGAACCCCTTGCGCCGGAGGATCTCCTTGGCGAGGAAGTCGGGGTTGCCTCCCAGGAGGATGTCGGTGCCGCGGCCGGCCATGTTGGTGGCGATGGTGACCGCGCCCTCCCGCCCCGCCTGGGCGACGATCTCGGCCTCGCGCTCGTGATACTTCGCGTTCAGCACCTCGTGCCTGAGCCCGCGCTTCTTCAGGAGCTTCGAGAGCTGCTCGGACTTCTCGATCGAGACCGTGCCGACGAGCGCCGGCTGGCCGGCCGCGTTGCCCTGGATGATCTCCTCGACCACGGCCGTGAACTTCTCC
>CAZWXA010000030.1:0-9064 GCA_964637755.1 uncultured bacterium
GCAGTGACGACGATCACCGGCGGGAGTGCGGGCACACCGGTCAGCGCCGCCCGTCGCGCCCACGGCCGCCGGCCAGCCGCGCCATCTCGTCCATGGCCGCCTCGAAGTCCGCGCGCGTGAGGGCGAAGGCCCCGGCCTGCGAGTCGTCGTACGCCTCCCGCCGCCCGAGGAACTCGTGGATGGCCCGCATGGCCGCTCGCTGGCAGACTCCCGCAATGTCGGCCGGGGTGAAGCCTTCGGAGTTCGCGGCCAGCTCGGCGAGCGAGACATCGTCCGCCAGCGCCATCTTCGCGGCGTGCACCTCGAACACCTTCTGGCGCTGGTTCTTGTCCAGCTCCCCGAACTCGATCACGAAGCCGAACCGGGCGGGAGCGAGAACCGCCGGGTCGACCAGATCGAGGCGGTTGGTCGCGCCCAGCACGATGACGTCGCAGAGTTCGTTCAGGCCGTCCAGCTCGTTCAGGAACTGGCTCACGATGCGGTCGGTGTTCCCGCCCTCCATCCCGCCGCGCCGCGTCGGCACGATGGCGTCGATCTCGTCGAAGAGCAGGATACAGGGCGCGGCCTGTTTGGCCTTCCGGAACACCTGACGCAGCGCCTTCTCCGACTCGCCGACCCACTTGGAGAAGATCATCGCGGCGTCGGCCGAGATGAACGAGAGCCCGCTCTCCGCGGCCAGCGCCCTGGCCACGAGGGTCTTGCCCGTCCCCGACGCACCCGCGAGCAGCACGCCCTTCGGCGGGCGGATGCCCGAGCGCGCGAACAGGGCCGGCGCCCGGCGCGGCAGCTCGATGACCGCCTCGAGCTGGCGCCTCACGTCGTCGAGGCCGCCGACGTCGGCCCAGCTCACGCTCGGCCGCTCGACGAAGAACTCGCGAGTCGCGGTCGGCTCGATCCGCCGGAGCGCATCGAGGAAGTGCCGCATCGAGACGCGGGCGTCCTGCACGAGCGCAGCCACGTCCTTCACCAGGAAGTCGGCGTGGGCGAGCAGCTCCTGGAGCGCCCGCATACCGCCTTCCTTGCAGAGCACCTCGAGGTCGGCGCCGACGAAGCCGTGGGTGATCTCGGCGAGGCGCGGGAGGTCGACGTCGGCGTCGAGCGGCATGCCCCGCGAGTGGATCCTGAGGATCTTGAGCCGCCCGACCCGGCTCGGCGCGCTCAGCGAGATCTCCCGGTCGAACCGGCCGGGCCGGCGGAGCGCGGGATCGAGCACCTCGGGGAGGTTCGTGGCACCGATCACCACCACCTCGCCGCGCGAGACGAGCCCGTCCATCGACGCGAGGAGCTGGGCGACCACCCGCTTCTCGACCTCGCCGGTGACGTCGGAGCGCCTGGGCGCGATCGCGTCGAGCTCGTCGAGGAAGATGATGCTCGGCGCCCGGCGGTGTGCCTCGTCGAAGATGCCCCGGAGCTTCGCCTCGCTCTCGCCGTAGAACTTGTGGATGATCTCCGGGCCGTTGACGTGGATGAAGTGCGCGTCCACCTCCGAGGCGACTGCCCGGGCGATCAGGGTCTTGCCGGTCCCCGGTGGGCCGTACAGCAAGACTCCTTTCGGCGGATCGATGCGCAGGTGCGCGAACGCCTCGGGGTAGCGCATCGGCAGCTCGACCAGCTCGCGCACGCGGACGAGGACGTCCTCGAGTCCGCCGATGTCCTCGTACTTGACCTTGAACGGCGGGGGGGCGGCGACGCCGGCGGTCTGGATCCGCACGTCGGTGGCGTTGTTGAGGGACACGGGGCCCTCGGGCTCCGTCCCCGCCACGCGGAAGAGGTGGCCCGTCCTCGAGAACGCGAGGACCTTGACCTTGTCGCCCGCCACCACGACCCGGCCCGTGAGCGCCTCGCGGATCCGGCGGACGTCCGCCGCGTCGAGGCCGAGCGGCTCGAGGGGGGCGATCAGCAACGTGCGGGCGAACGGGAGGGCAACCGGCGCCACCTCGACGCGGCTGTCGAGGGTGACGCCCGCGTTCTCGCGCGTGAGGCCGTCCATCCGGAGGAGGCGGCGGCCGTGGGACTCCTCAGGAGCCGGCATCACCCGCGCGCAGGTCGTTCGCCCGCCGAGGATGGCAACGCCGCCGCCCGGAACGATCCCGAGCGCCTCCATGTCCGCGGGCGCCACGCGCACCACGCCCCGGTCCACGTCCTCGAGCAGAGCCTCCCCCACGCGAAGGGTGATCCGGATGTCCGCGTCGTCTGCCATCGGGCCGCCCTACAGGCCGGTGATCCACTCGTGATAGACGACGAGTTCCGCACCCCGGATCTCCTTGTGCACGAGGCGGCGGGGACGGCCATCCACCTCGTCGACGTCACCGACCTTGACGTGCACGTACTGGACCGGATGGCGCAGCTCGGCCGTCACCCCGTCGTGGCTGCACTCCCAGGCGATGTCCTTGTTCTCGAGCCCACCCACGGTGATGGACTGCGCCACCCTCATCGCTCCCCCGCATCTCGGGCACACGCGCATCCGGACCAGTCCTCCTTCGGGTCAACGTCGGGGGGAGCGAGCGCCGCTCCTCCCCGACACCCCCCACCGCTCGTCGTGGACGCCGCGTTCTTCACGCCAGCTCGGTCAACGTCGGGGGGAGCGAGCGCCGCGCCGCCCCGACACCCCCCACCGCTCGTCGTGGTCGCCGGGTTCTCCACGCCCTAGGGTTTTTTCACACCCTGGGTCTGCTCGACGAGCAGCAGCCAGCCGCTGCCCTCGGGGTCTGAATTCACCAGATACGGCTGGGCCCGCAAGGCTGGATTGTGCTCGACCACCGTGCCGCTCACGGGCGCGAAGAGGTCGCTGACGACCTTCTGGGACTCGATGACGCCGAGCGGCTCACCCGCGAGAAAGTCAGCGCCCACCCCCGGAAGCTCCACGCGAGTCACGTAGGTGAGCTGCTGCGCGGCCTCACGGGTGATGCCGAGCCGGACACGGCTCCCCTCCTCCCGGCGCCACCAGAAACCTTCCGTGAAGTGGAGATGTGGGTAGTCGTGGACGCCGATCTCCTCGCGACCCCTCAGTGCGTGGCCGCGGCGACGGGGATCGCGGTCGCCCGGGTGAGGTTCTCCACCATCTGCTTGCACTTCTGCGGGTCCGTCACCCAGAGCCGGTAGAACTCGAACGGGCAGTCGGCGACGCCGTCGGGCGGGATCGCCGTATAGCCACGGTGGAGCGTGTTGAACAGGTGGTTCTCCGCCGTCCAGTTCTGCCGGGCGTCCCGGATGGCCGAGAGGGAGAGAAGGGCGTACTGCACCTCGCCGGGGCTCGTGCCGCACTCCCCCAGCAACCGCCCGTCGAAGTCGACGATGTTCGAGTGCCCGAAGTAGGAGTAGACGAGGTCACGGCCGGCCATGTTCGCCACCGCGAAGTAGGTCAGGTTCTCCCAGGCTCGGACCTGCGAGATCATGCGCTGCTGATCCTTGGACGGATACATGTAGCCCTGGATGCGGATCACCAGCTCCGCGCCCTTCATCACGGTGTCGCGGACGATCTCGGGGTGGTTGCCGTCGTAGCAGATGATGGCGCCGACCTTGAGCCCCTTGGGCCCCTCGGCGACCATGGTCTCGCTGCCCGGGTACCATGGCTCCATCGGCACCCAGGGCAGGATCTTGTGGTAGTTGAGCACGATCTCGCCCTTGTCGTTGACGAGGAGAAACGAGTTGAACGGCGCCGCCCCGCTCGGGTTGTGCTCGCCGGTGATCGAGAAGACGCCCCACACCTTGTTCTTCCGGCAGGCGTCGGAGAAGATCGCCGTCTCGGGTCCCGGCACCGTCGTCGTCAGGTCCTTCCACTTCGTCGGGTGGAACCCCTGCGTGCTGTACTCGGGGAAGATGATGAGGTCGAGGCCCGGATAGCCCCGCTTGGTGCCCTCGACGTACTGGGCGATCTTGCGGCAGTTGGCGAGCACCTGCTCCTTGGTCTCGACGACCGGCACCTCGTAGTTCACGACCGCGACGCCCACCGTGTCTCTCGACGATGAAATCGTTCCTGTCGGCATCGGTCCCTCCTCTGATCCAGGTTGCGGGGGTGCCTGGCTCCCCCGTGTTTCGTCGCTCGGGGCGGCCCCCTCGAGGCAGCCGCCTCCGGCGCCGGTCTCGGTCCCCTCTCCTCAGGGCTAGATCGTCAGGTACTCGCGGATCACGTCCTCCGTCAGGCTGTGGATGTCGGCCTCTCGCGCGACCCGCCCCTTCACCATGATCGTGAATTCCTGCGAGACGTTCCGGGCAAAGTCGATCTTCTGCTCGACGAGCAGGATCGTCAGCTTCTTCTCCTGATGGATGCGCTTGAGGATGCGCTCGATCTCCTGCACGATCGACGGCTGGATACCCTCGGTCGGCTCGTCGAGGAGCAGCAGCGCCGGGTTGCCGCAGAGCGCCCGCGCGAGGGCGAGCTGCTGCTGCTCGCCGCCGCTCAGGAGCCCGCCCTTCCGGTCGGCGAGCGGCTCGAGCATGGGGAAGAACTCGAAGATCTCGCCGGGCACGCGCTCCACACCGTCGCTCCGGGCCACGAGCCCGAGCCGCAGGTTGTCCATCACGCTGAGGTCGGGGAAGATCTCGCGCCCCTGCGGCACGTACCCGATGCCGAGGCGGGCGCGCCGGTTCACCCGGAGCCGCGTGATGTCCTCGCCCTTGAAGATGATCTTCCCGCGGCGCGGCGGCGTCAACCCGATGATGCTGCGGAGAAGCGTCGTCTTGCCGACGCCGTTCCGCCCGAGGACGCACTCGATCTCCCCCGCCTCGATGGTGAGCGAGAGCGAGTGGAGGATGTGGCTCGCGCCGTAGAACGTGTCGATCGCCTGCACCTCAAGGAGCGCCACTGATCTTCGCCCTCCCGAGATAGACCTCGGCCACCTTCGGGTTGTTCTCGACCTCGTGCACCGAGCCCTCGGCCAGCTTCTGGCCCTGGTGCAGCACGGTGATCGTCCGGGCGATCTGCCGGACGAAGCTCATGTCGTGCTCGACGACCATGACCGCCCGCGTCCGGGCGATCTCGCGGATCAGCCGGGCCGTCTTGTCGGTCTCCTCGCGGGTCATGCCGGTCGTCGGCTCGTCGAGGAACAGGAGCTGCGGCTCCGACGCCACCACCATGCCGATCTCGAGCCACTGCTTCTCCCCGTGCGACAGCGTGTAGGCCTCCGCCCGCGCGCGCTCGAGCAGGTCGATCTGGGCGAGGATCGCCTCGATCTGGGCGGCCCGGCTCGGGGTGATCCGGTAGGCGAGCGAGGAGAACACCTCCCGGTGCCCGCGGAGGCCGATGGACATGTTCTCGAACACGGTGAGGTTGTCGTAGACGGTCGGCACCTGGAACTTCCGGGCGATCCCGAGCCGGTAGATCTCGTGCCGGGGGCGGCCGTCGATCCGCTGCCCCCGGAAGAGGATCTCCCCGGAGGTCGGCCGGTGGCGGCCCGTGATGAGGTCGATCAGCGTGGTCTTCCCCGCTCCGTTCGGGCCGACCAGCACGCGCAGCTCGCCCTCCTCGATGTCGAAGTCGAGGTGGTCGATGATCGTGTGGCCCGACACGACGTTGACGAGCTTCCGGACCTCGAGGATGGGCGCGGCCATCGCGCTACGGCGTCTCCTCGGCCTGCACGCCCGCCGGCTCGTACGCGAGCGCCCGCCCCGCCGCGATCGCCCGCCGGCGGCGCGCCCACCGGATCAGCGTCCCCACGATCCCGTCGGGCATGAGGACGATGACGAGGATGAACAGGAGGCCGACGAAGAGCCCCCAGAGCCAGGCGAACTGTTCGCTGAGCAGCGATTCCGCGCCCTTGATCAGGACGGGGCCGATGAACGCCCCGATCAGCGTGCCCCGCCCCCCCACGGCGACCCAGATGACGCCCTCGACCGAGAGCAGCGGCCCGATCTCCTGGTGGGACACGATCCCGTTCAGGGCGGCATAGAGCCCGCCCGCCACCGCCGACATCATCGCCGCCACCGTGAAGACGAAGATCTTGTAGTTGGCGACCTCGAAGCCGAAGAACTCGCTCCGGAGCTCGTTCTCGCGGATCGACTGCAGGATCATGCCGAAGTGGGACGTGGTGATCATCCGCGCGAACCAGAAGAAGAACACCGTCACCGCGAGGATCACCCAGTAGAACCCGATGTGGCTCGAGTAGCTGCCGTAGTCGGTGATGCCGTTGAAGCCGCCCGTGTACGCCTGCTTCTCGATGATCAGCTCCTCGAAGATCACGGACTCCGCGAGGGTGATGACGGCGCAGTAGACGCCGTAGATGTGGCGCTTGAACGTGATGAAGCCGAACACGAACGCGAGCAGGCCCATGGCGAGGACGCCCGCCGGCGCCGCGAACCAGATGCTCTCGAGCGGCTTCATCCAGCCGGGGACCTCGGTGAGGCCGTTCCACTCCATGAAGTCGGGGATGCCGCTGCCGTACCGGGCCGGGTTGGTGGCGGCGTACTTGAGCTTGAGGGACATCGCGACGAAGTAGGCGCCGCCTCCGAAGTAGACCGCGTTGCCGAGGCTCAGGATGCCCGTGAAGCCCCAGATCAGGTCGAGGCTCAGGGCCAGGATCACGAAGCAGAGGAAGACACCGAGCTGGTTCATCCGGAAGTCGCCCGCGTAGTAGGGGAAGAGGAACAGCACCCCGATCACGACCAGCGCGAGAAGGAGCTGCTTTCGAGGAAGTCCGAGGCCCATCACGCGACCTCCGTCACCGCCGCTGCATCGTGAACAGTCCCTGGGGGAAGACGCGGATCACGAGGACGATCAGGGCGAACACCAGGAGCTTGGCGATGACGTTGTTGTAGAGGAAGGCGAGCACGGTCTCCCCCTCGCCGATGATGGTGGCGCCCGCCACCGTGCCCGCGAGGCGGCCGACGCCGCCGAGCACGATCACCATGTAGGAGTCGACGGCGTACGGGAAGCCCATGATGGGGGAGACGGTCTTGATCGGAGCCAGGACGGTGCCGGCCACGCCCGCGAGGCCCGACCCGAAGGCGAAGACGAACCCGTCGATGCGGCGGGTGTCGATCCCGAGCACCTCGGCCATCGGCCGGTTCTGGTTGACGGCGCGCACGCGCATGCCGAAGTCGGTCCGGTAGAGGAGCCAGTACGTGAGGGCGAGCAGGCCGACCGCCAGCACGATGATGAAGAGCCGGAACCAGGCGAACGGCAGGTTCGACCCCGGGATGTTGATTCCGCCGTCGAGCACCGGGGGCGCCTTCACGTACCGCAGCTCGGGGCCGAAAATCAGCCGGATGCCCTGCTGGAGCACGATGCTGACCCCCCACGTGGCGAGCAGCGTCTCGAGCGGCCGGCCGTAGAGCTGCCGGATGAGTCCCCACTCGACCACCATGCCGATCGCGCCCACCGCGAGGAAGGCGGCGGGGATGCCCCAGAAGAGGTCGAGCTTGAAGTACTCCTGCATCACGAAGGCGACGTAGGCGCCGGCCATGATGAAGTCGCCGTGCGCCATGTTGATGACGCGCATGACGCCGAAGATCACGGCGAGGCCGAGCGAGATGATGAGGAGGATCGCGACGATGCTGAATCCCGTGAGGAACTGCGTGAAGATCGCCTGCGCCATCGCTCCTCGCCCTTCGGGCTCAAAAGATCGCGCGTGGGAGGGGCGCCCCTCCCACGCGCCGCACGACACCCGCGGACATCCGGAACGCCCTCTCCCTTCGCGAGCGGCCCGGGCGCGTTCCGGCGTCCGCGTTAGCTCTTGATCGTGATGGTGCCGGACTTGGACCCCTTCGGCACCTTCGTGAAGTCGCAGTCCTTGTCCGGGTAGAGGACCTTCGTCCACGGCTGCGGGCGGATCCAGTCCTTCGACGAATCCACGACGTCGAACTGCCCGTCGGCGTTGGCCTTGCCGATCCGCGCCCACAGCCAGGTGTGATGGTTCACCTCGTCGATCTTCACCTTGCCCTGGGGTGCCAGGAACTGCTGGCCCGGCAGGCCCTCCTGGATCAGGCCGTCCGGATCGGTGGCGCCCTTGAGCTTCTCGATCGCCTGGGCGAGGAAGAAGGTCTGGAAGTAGGCGGCCTCCATGACGGCGTTGGTGACCTTGTCCTGGCCGTACTTCCCCTTGAACGCCTTCACGAACCGCTCGTTGACGGGATTCTTCAGGCTCTGGAAGTAGTTGAACGAGGTGTAGTGGCCCAGCGCGTTCTCGGGACCCATCGCGCGGATCTCTTCCTCGGTCGTGATGGGCGTGCAGATCGGGATGTCCTTCGCGGTGATACCGAACTGGCGGAACTGCTTGTAGAAGGCCACGATGGAGTCCCCGACCAGGTCCGAGAAGATCACGTTGGGCTTGGCCGCCTTCATCTTGTTGATGTTCGTGCTGAACTCCGTGTGGCCGAGCGGCGCGTACTCCTCGGCGACCGTCTGGCCGCCGTGCTTGGCGAGGAGCGCCTTGACCTCCCGGTTGGTCTCCTTCGGGTAGATGTAGTTGGAGCCGATCAGGTAGAACTTGGGACCGATGTTCTTGATGGCCCACGGCACGAAGTCGGTGAGCTGCTGATTCGGCACCGCTCCCGTGTAGAAGCAGTTGTAGCTGCACTCCTGCGCCTCGTAGAGCGTGGGGTAGAGGAGCACGCTGTTGTACTTCTCGAAGACCGGGAGCACCGACTGCCGGCTCGCCGACGTGTAGCAACCCAGCACCGCGACCACCTTGTCCTTCAGGATGAGCTTCTCGGCCTTCTCCTTGAAGAACCGGACCTCGGACTTCGGGTCCTCGATGATCGGCTCGATCTTCTTGCCGAGGATGCCGCCCTTGGCGTTGATCTCGTCGATCGCCAGCAGTTCCGCGTTGTGGAGCGACCGCTCGATGATCGCGATCGTCCCGCTGAGGGAATGCAGGATGCCGACCTTGATCGTCTTGTCCTGGGCGTGGGCCTGGGTCAAGCGCCGCACGAAGATGTCCGGCACCCCGAACGCCGCGCCGCCGGCCGTCGCTGCCGCTGCTCCCTTCAACAGATCGCGCCTAGTCAGCTCCATGACGCCTCCTCAGTGGGCCGGTTCATCCGGCATGCAGGTTGGCCGCGGCGGCGCTGCCCGGAGATACACGGCGCGACAGTCCGCACTGGGCATGGGAAAGGGGGATTCATCCAA
>CAZWXA010000030.1:9164-16703 GCA_964637755.1 uncultured bacterium
CGGCCACCTTCAGGTCAGCCGGGGAGTCCTGGCAGAACCTCACCCGGGCGGCGGAGCGGCGTGTGGGGGCCGGCGGCCGGCCGCGGGAGATGTCGGGGACCCGGCGGCCGCGACCGGCCGCCGGGTCCCCGAACGGGCGACTCGCTACATTCCGGTGTAGGTCACCTTCCAGATGACGCTCGACTTCGGCGTGGTGAAGAACGGCGAGGGCATGGAGTAGTCGATGTACAGCTCGCCGTAGTCGACGACGTACATCGTCTTGCCGTCGTTCGAGAACACGACGTCGTTGGTCCGCTCCATACCGCCCCGGTTCTCGGGCTTCTGGTAGGCGTTCGGACCCGGATCGATGTTCCGCATGAAGTACGACCACTTGACGCCGGTCGGGTTGAGGAACTCGATCTTGATCACCACCGGCCAGGTCGGGACGAGGCTCTCGGGGCCGTTGTCGATGACGCCGTAGATCGCGGCGAAGAGCGTGTCCTTGACACCGAAGCGCTCGTCACCCCAGGCGATCCCGTCCATGGGATTGTTGGTGTCCCACTCCAGGACCGGGTTGATGTAGCCGTTCGGGTTCGGGTTGGCGACGATCAGCGGCACGCCGCGGACGCCCTCGACGTGCGGCGGGAACCGGTAGGGCGGCATCTGGGGCACCCAGGGCTTGTCTCCGATGTAGAGCTGCGGGTGCGGTCGATCGACCTTGGCCCCGTTGTACGCCTTGAGCGAGAACCGCTTGTTGGTGACGAAGCCGAAGCCCTCCTTGTCGGGGAACCCCGCGTCCTGCCCCTTCTCGGTGACGATCCAGAGCTTCTCCGCGCCGTTGGCGATGTGGCGATGACCGAGGTCGTTGACGCCGTTGTCGCTGACGGCGAGGGCGTTCTCGAACCGGCTCCCCTTCGGACCGAACGCGAGGCCCGCCTGGTTGCGGAAGCCCATCGCGTAGACTTCCATGTCCTCGTGCCGGTACATCCCGTCCGGGCCCTTCTTGTCGATCCTGACCCGCATGACCGACCCGCCGCACGGCACGGTCGCCTTGACGATCTGACCGGGACGCGCGGGAACCCCCACGGGCATGAGCGCGCCCGTCATCCGCCCGTCGGCGGACTTCACGTTGAGCCCCGTGTGGACGATGTCGCGGCAGACCGGATCACGCGCCGTCTTGGGAAGGCTCGGGTCACCGTGCTTCTCCCAGAAGGCGTCGACCTGGTCCGGCCACCCGTGGTTGTCGGGCTCGGCGAACCCGGCGTTGCTCGGGAACCCCTGGCCCCAGTAGAGATACCCGTCCTTGCAGGTGACGCCGCCGATCTGGTGGTCGCCGATCGGCAGGTCGGTGATGATCTTCCGGAGCTCCCCGTTGACGCCGTCCATCTCCCAGATGTGCCGGGAGTACTCGGGGATGTACATCCTGTTGTTCTCGGGGCAGTAGCCGATCTCGTTCATCACGAAACCGAACTTGCCGACGCCGACGTCCCGCAGGTGGTTGCCGTTCTTGTCGAAGACCTTCACGTGTGGTCCGGAGACCGGGTTCTTGATCCGCTGGCCCGCGTACTCGTACTCGAAGGGGCCGAACAGGTTGCCGGAGATGGCCACCCACACGTTGCCGTCGCGGTCGACGGTCGCGGCGCTCGCCGTATCGAGCCCCGCCACGAACACTTCCACCTTGTACCCGCTGGGGACGACGATCTTGCTCGGATCAGGCGTCACGGCGATGCGGGGGACCCAGCCACCGGACGTGCCCGTTCCTTGGTTCTGCGCCAGCGCCATGGGCGCGACCAGCAGGCTGGCGACGGCCGCCAGCACCAGCGTCCTGACAAGTCTCATCATGCTGTGCTCCTCCTGTCCTGCGCGGTTCGCGACACTCAGAGAACCCTGTGGCTGGAAAACCCTCCCTCCTTTCCGCTCTGGCCGCCCGACTGCCGCGTGAGATCGACTGGCGGTGGGGTCAGTGGCGGCCGAGCGTCCGGACGAACGCGACGAGGTCCCAGATCTCCCGATCATCGAGCTGCTTCTTCCAGGCCGGCATGGCGGCGTTCTTTCCCACCGACGCGCCCCCGTTCTTGATCACGGCGACGAGGTACTCGTCCGGCACCTGGTCTATCAACTCCTTGACGGCCAGGTTCCCGACGTACGGCTGGAAGGTCTTGGCCTCACCGCGACCGTCTTCCCCGTGGCATCCCGAGCAGTACCGCACGAAGAGGCCCTGTCCTCGCGCGGCGTCCCCGGGCTGGTTCATCTCGGCTTGCAGAGCGTGGGCCGGGCCGAGCACCGCCCACGCGAGGCCTACGAGCACGAAGCGCGCGCGGATCCGCATGTCTCTCCTGTCGGCGATCGGTCCGTCCTCGCGATCCAGCCGCTCCCGCGCAGGGAGCACGAACCCGCGTGTCGACTGACCGGAACGCGGCGGTCGCTCGGATCCACCTGGTTGTCTTCCAGACGCAGCGCGGGGGTACGTGTCCGTGTCACGGGCGCAACGTGGGTCGCCAGCCGGTTTCGTCTCACCCGCATCGGTCGAGGCGCGCGCAGTATATGCCCCTTCCCATTCCTGGACAATCCCCGTCCGCTTCCGGCCGCATCGGCGCCACCTGCGGCGCCCCACGGGGAGGCGAGCCAGCGAGGCCGCTCCGGGAGGCCGGCGGCGCCTCTTGTTGACACGCGGCCCGCGGCGGCTCTAGGATACGGCGCCCATGCGTCTCGGCCTCCGCGTCTCCCTGCCCTGGCACGTTGGAGCGGCGCCCCCCGGCGTCCGCTAGGCTCCCGATCGATGCCACGGCACGGTGAGCCACGCGACGGGCCGCTCGGAGTCTGGCTCGTCGGCGCCCGTGGCGCGGTGGCGACGACCACGATCGTCGGCGCCGCGGCGCTCCGGCTCGGTCACGCCAGGCCCCTCGGGCTCGTGACGGAACTACCGCCGCTCCAGGCGGTGGCCATGGCCCCCCTCGATTCGATCGTCTTCGGGGGTCACGACGTCGCGGACACGCCGCTCGTCAAGGCGGCCCACGGGCTGTGTCGCGATGTCGGTCCACTCAGCGCGCAGCTGGTGCGCGTCCTCGAGGGCGACCTCGCCGGGACCGACGCGCGCCTGCGACCCGCGCCCGAGCTGCCTCCCCACCGCGCGCCGATCCGCTTCATCCGTCACGTCCAGGACGATCTCTCGGCGTTCCAGGAGGCGACCGGCGCCCGGCGACTCGTGATGGTCAACGTGGCGACGACGGAGCCGCTTCCGCCCGCCGACCTCCTGCACCTCGACCTCGACACCCTCGCGACGGCTGTCGAGGAGCCGGGGGTGACGCTCCCCGCCAGCGTCCTGTACGCCTACGCGGCGCTCGACGCCGGCATCCCGTACGTCAACTTCACCCCGTCGGCGGGCGCCGCGCCGCCCGCCCTCGAGGAACTGGCCAGACGGCGCGGCGTGCCCCACGCGGGCCGCGACGGCAAGACCGGCGAGACCCTGCTCAAGAGCGCTCTGGCGCCGATGTTCCGCATGCGCCACCTCGAGGTGAAGAGCTGGATCGGCTTCAACGTCCTCGGCAACGCCGACGGCCTCGCCCTCTCCGACCCGTCGACCGCGGCCTCGAAGACCGAGTCGAAGAGCAAGGTCGTGCCCGCGATCCTCGGCTACGAGCCGTACTCGCTCGTCCGCATCGACTACGTGCCGACCCTCGGCGACTGGAAGATTGCCTGGGACCTCATCCAGTTCGAGGGCTTTCTCGGAACGCCGATGACGCTCCAGCTCACCTGGCAGGGGTCGGACTCGGCCCTGGCCGCGCCGCTCGTCCTGGACCTGGTGCGCCTCGTCGATCTCGCAACCGCGCGCGGAGAGCGTGGCGGCCTCGGCCACCTCGGGTTCTACTTCAAGTCGCCGGTCAACTGTGCCATCCACGATCTGGCCGAGCAGTACGCCCTGCTGTGCAGACACGTCCTGGCCGCCTGAGAAGCTACCTCGAGCTCATCCGCCTGCCGAACGTCTTCACCGCGCCGGCAGACGTGGCGATGGGGCTGGCGGTCAGCGGCGCCCCTCTCGATCTTGCCGGCGGCGCCCTGCTCGCCTCCTCGGCCTGCGCCTACGCCGGCGGCATGGCGCTGAACGACGCGTGGGACTTGCCGATCGACATGGCGGAGCGGCCGGAGCGCCCGATTCCGTCGGGACGGATCACGCGGGCGGCCGCGTTCAGAGTAGCCGGTGCCTGCTTCGCGCTCTGCCTCGGTCTCGCGGCGGCGGCGGGGACTCGCGCACTGCTGGTCGCCGTCGCGCTGGTCCTCGCCATCGGGCTCTACGATGGGTTCGCGAAGGGCTCCACGGCCGGCCCCGCTTCGATGGCTGCCTGCCGGGCGCTGAACGTGGGGCTGGGCGTGGCGGCGGGGGCCCTGAGCCCGGCCTCCCTCGGGCCGGTCGGGATCCTCTTCGCCTACGTCCTCACGCTGACGGTCGTCAGCCGCTTCGAGGTCGTCCGGGCCCCGATCGCCCTCGTGCGCCGCGCGGCCGTCGCGTTCGCGGCGCTCCTGGCGCTGGCCGCCGTGCTGCTGGTCGTCTGGTGGGGCGGGCACGGCGCCTTCGGGATCCCCTTCCTCGGGCTCCTGGCCGCCTGGCTCGCCCTCCCGCTACGCGCGGCGGTGGCGGATCCGGCGCCGCGACGGATCATCGGCGTGATCAAGGCCTCGGTGCTGGGGATCATCCTGCTGGACGCCGCCTTCGCGGGCGCGGCGCGCGGCCCGACGGCCGGACTGCTCGTGGCGGCGCTCTTCGTCCCGGCCTTCGCCCTGGGCCGCCGGTTCGCCAGCGCATGACGCGGCTCCGCTCCGGCCACAACACCAACAACCTGGCCCACCACCCGCGGGAGCAGGTGGCGCGCCGTGTCGCGTCAACGATCGAGACGTTCCACGCCGGGGACATGTGCCGGGGCACGCGCGAGCACCTCGCGCTCTCCGAGGGCGAGATCTACCGCCGGGTCCTGCGGGCGCTCCACGCCACCAGCCGTGCCGGGCCCGTGACGGTGGCGCTGAGCCGCGACAGCCGCCGGGCGCCCGAGGTCGCGAGCGCGGCGCTCGCCTCCCTGCGGTCGGCCGAGGTGGACTCCCCTGAACACTGACCTGAACGGCGCGCTCACGGAGATCGTCGAGACGTTCGGCGCCCACAGCGCAGGCGTGTACCTCCGGGATCCCGACCAACCCCTGCTCCGGCTCCGGGCCTTCGTGGACCGGGCCGGGCGCGAGCCGGCGCCGGCAGCCCGGGAGTACGCGTGGGGCAAGGGGCTCGTCGGCGCGGCCGCCGAGTACGGCGAGCCGGTCTCGACCGAGGCCCCGGATCCCTACTCGCTGGCGGTGCCGATGCTCCTCGGCGACGAGGCGCTGGGGACCCTGGCCGTCGCCGGCGGACGCGGACTCGCCTTCACGCCGGCCGAGGCCGACGCGATGCTCGCGCGCGCGCGGACACTGGCGCGCCGCCTGGCCCCGCCGCCGGTCGATGCCTTGCAGGCGGACCTCGCGCGCCGCGTGGCCCCGCAGGCACTCGCGTGGATCGACACGCTGCTCGCCGCCGCCCGCCGCGGCGAGCGCGCGGCGATCGCCGGCGCGTTTCCCGCGGTCTCCCGCCGGGTGGGCAAGGAACCGCTCGGATCCCGCGGGGCCCTCGTGTTGCGGGACCTCGACCTCGAGGTCCCGCTGCGGGCCTGGCGCCTGGACGACGCCGCCCGGGTCATGCTCCTCTGCGCTTTCGCGGGGGACGCCGAGGCGCTGGCCCGCGACCTGTACTTCGACGGCGACCTGCGAGAGCGGGTGGGGGCGATCCGCGCGCTCGCCGTCGCGGGGCGCGGGGTGGCCGCCCTCGACGCGGTGCTCGACGCCTGCCGCGTGACCGCGGCCGAGCTGTTCGAGGCGACGCTGGCGGAGAACCCGTACACCTCGCGCGTTCTTCCCGACGAGGAGTTCCGGAAAGCCGTGCTGAAGTGCGCCTTCGTAGGCGTGTCCATCCAGCGCGTCGCCGGGCTGGAGACGCGGGCCGACGCCGAGCTGTCGCGGATGCTACTCTCCTACGTGAGCGAGCGCGAGGTGGCCGGCCGGTCGGTGCCCCCGGACATCTGGCCGATCGTCGCGCTCCACCCGACTCCCGGGCTCGTGGGCAAGCTGTGCGGCTACGTGGAGCACCCGGCGGAGACGCACCGGGCCTCGGCGGCTCTGGCCCTGGGACGGATCGGCGATGGGCGCGCCCGGCCGTTCATCGAGGACCGGCTGGCGCGCGAAACGGACAATACGGTACGACGAGCGCTCGAGCGGGCGCTCGCCTAGCCCGACGCGGGCAAACCCGCAGCCCGCTCGACGCGGTGAGCCGACTCACCTCGGGTCTCGCGTCGGCTCGGCCTCGGCTCGAACTGCCACGCAGATGGGGCCCGTTGAGCGGCCCGTCGAGAGGAGGAGCACGTCATGCGCATCTTCGAGCCCCACGCCCACATGTTCTCCCGCGTCACCGACGATTACGAGCGGATGGCGCTCGCCGGGATCGTCGCCGTGCTCGAGCCCGCGTTCTGGCTCGGCCAGCCGCGCACCTCGGTTGGCTCCTTCGCCGACTACTTCGACACGATCATCGGCTGGGAGCGGTTCCGCGCCGAGCAGTTCGGCGTGCGCCACTACTGCACGGTCGCGCTGAATCCGAAGGAGGCCAACGACGACCGGGTGAACGAGGGCGTGCTGGCCCTCCTGCCCCGGTACCTCGAGAAGGACGGCGTCCTCGGCGTCGGTGAGATCGGCTTCGACGACATCACGCCGCGCGAGGAGCGCTACCTCGCGGCCCAGCTCGCGCTGGCGCGCGCGCACGACCTGCCCGCCCTCGTGCACACGCCGCACCGGGACAAGGTGCGCGGCGTCGAGCGGACGCTCGCCATCATCCGCGAGGTCGGCTTTCCGCCGGAGCGGGTGCTGATCGACCACAATACCGAGCAGACGGTCCCGCTCGTGATCGACACGGGCTGCGCCATGGGCTTCTCGATCTACCCCGAGACGAAGATGGACGAGCCGCGCATGGTGGAGATCCTCCGGAAGTACGGCACCGATCGGATGATCATCAACAGCGCGGCGGACTGGGGCAAGAGCGACCCGCTGAAGGTCCCGAAGACCGTCAGCCTGATGCGGCAGAAGGGCATGGCCGAGCACGAGATCGAGAGGGTGGTCTTGCACAGCCCCGTCGCCTTCCTCGCCAAGAGCGGCCGCCTCGACCTGCGCGAGCTCGACACTCCCGTCGCCCCGGCGTCCCCGCTCTTCGAGGGCAACTCGGTCCTGCGCGGCCCCCGCGCGTGACCCCCGGCCGGGCCCGTCATCGGCCCGCGCGGGCCGATCAAAACGGCCCAGAGGCCAGGCGGCACGCGGTTCGAGCTGAGCGGCGACGCCGCGCCGTGAGGCCTGAGTCGATCCGGGTCAGGTCTCGCCTCGGCTTCGCCTCGCCTCGCACGGCCGCGCAGATGGGCCGTCTTCATCGCCCCGCGCGGGCCGATCAAAACGGCCCAGATGCTAGGCGGCGAGGAAGCAACGACTGAGGCGTACATGTTCGTACGC
>CAZWXA010000030.1:16713-18544 GCA_964637755.1 uncultured bacterium
GATGCTAGGCGGCACGCGGTTCGAGCTGAGCGGCGACGCCGCGAGGTGAGGCCCGAGTCGATTGCGACGACTGAGGCGTACATGTTCGTACGCCGCAGGGAGGAGCGACCGAGCCAACGACGCAGATGGGGCGTTTTCATCGGCCCGCCGTGACGCCGCTGGTGGTGCTCGACATCGTGGGCCTGACCGCGGCGCAGGTCGGGCCCGACACGCCGGTGCTGGCGGCGCTCGCCCGGGAGGGCTTCATGACCCCGATGGGCGCGATCCTCCCGGCCGTCACCTGTAGCGCCCAGTCGACGATGCTCACGGGCACCATGCCGCGCGACCACGGCATCGTCGGCAACGGCTGGTACTTCCGGGATCTGTCGGAGGTCTGGCTCTGGCGCCAGTCCAACCACCTCGTCGCCGGTGAGAAGGTCTGGGAGGCGGCCCGGCGCCGCCTGCCCGGTGTCACCTGCGCCAAGCTCTTCTGGTGGTACAACATGTACTCGACCGCCGACTGGAGCGTCACTCCGCGCCCGGCCTATCCTGCAGACGGGCGGAAGATCCCCGGGCTCTACTGCCAGCCCCACGACCTCAGCGCCGAGATCGAGCGCGAGCTGGGCCCCTTCCCGCTCTTCCACTTCTGGGGCCCGACGGCCGACCTCGTGTCGTCGCGGTGGATCGCCGAGTGCGCGCGGCTCGTGATCGAGCGGAAGCGGCCCTCCCTGACGCTCGTCTACCTGCCGCACCTCGACTACGACCACCAGCGCTTCGGCCCCGACGATCCGCGGAGCCGCGCGGCGCTCCGGGCGGTCGACGCGCTCGCCGGCGACCTGGTCCGCCGGTCGCGCGAGGCCGGGGCGCGCGTGCTGGTCGTCTCCGAGTACGGTATCAGGCCCGTCCGCCGGCCGGTCGACATCAATCGCGCACTGCGCCGGGCCGGCCTCCTCGCCGTGCAGGAGACGCTCGGGTGGGAGCTGCTCGACGCGGGCGCGTCACGCGCCTTCGCCCTCGCCGATCATCAGGTGGCGCACGTCTACGTGCGCGATCCGGAGGACCTCGGCCGGGCGCGCGCGGCGATCGAGCGCCTCCCCGGCGTCGCGGAGATCCTCGACGAGACGGGCAAGCACGCCGCCGGGCTCGACCATCCGCGGGCGGGCGAGCTGGTGGCCGTCGCCGAGCCCGACGCGTGGTTCACCTATTACTACTGGCTCGACGACGCCCGGGCCCCCGATTTCGCGCCGACGGTCGACATCCACCGGAAGCCCGGCTACGATCCTGCCGAGCTGTTCCTCGCCGGCGAGGGCCTCCCGACGAAGCTCCGGATCGGATGGCGGCTCGCGCAGAAGCTCCTGGGATTCCGGTACCTCATGGACGTGGTCCCGCTCGACGGGGGTCGCGTCCGGGGCTCCCACGGCCGCCTGCCCGACGACCCCGCCCACGGCCCCGTGCTCATCGGCTCGGAGCGCTCGCAGGCGCCGGCGGCGACGCCCGCGATGGCCGGTGTCTTCGACCTGATCCTTCGCCACCTGGAGTCCTGAGGAAGCCGCCGGTGAAGCGAAGGGCGATTGGCTCTGCCGCGGCTCGCGCCGCTCGGCGCGAGCGGCCGAGCCAGGCGCGAGGCTTCGGGACTACGGCGTCGCGGTCGGGTTCTGCGGGTCCCAGGGGTCGGTGCGCAGGTCCTGGGGCGCCGTGTCCTCGTCCTCGACGCGATCCGCCGCCCAGTACACGTAGGGGAGAACCTGGGAGGTCACCGAGAGGTAGTTCCGCACCGCCCTGACGCCGCTCACGGTCCGCGCCGCGGCGGCGGTCGCCGCCTTCTCGCTCTCCGACTCCACGAGGCCCCACA
>CAZWXA010000031.1:0-12539 GCA_964637755.1 uncultured bacterium
GGCGGCGTGGGCTACGCCTACGAGTACGCCGGTCCCGTCATCGAGCGCATGACCATGGAGGAGCGCCTCACGGTCTGCAACATGTCCATCGAGGGCGGGGCGCGTTTCGGCTACGTCAACGCGGATGAGACCACGTTCGAGTATCTGCGCGGCCGGCCCTACGCGCCGCAGGGCCCGGCCTTCGACCGCGCCGTTGGCTGGTGGAAGGCGGTGGCGACGGAGCCCGGTGCGAGGTTCGATGACGTGAAGGTCATCGACGGCGCGGTGCTCGAGCCCATCGTCACCTGGGGCATCAACCCCGGCATGTCGGTGGGCGTCGGCGAGCGCATCCCGAGCCCCGACTCGGCGCCCGAGCCCGAGCGGCCGACCTATCGCGAGGCGCTGGCCTTCATGGGCTTCGAGGCCGGCCAGCCCATCAGGGGGGCCCGGATCGACGTCGCCTTCGTGGGCTCGTGCACCAACGGGCGGCTCTCCGATCTGCGCGCGGCCGCCGAGGTCGCCCGGACGGGCAAGGTGGCCAAGCATGTGCGCGCGCTGGTCGTGCCGGGCTCGCAGCAGGTGGCCGAGGCCGCCGAGGCCGAGGGCCTGCACGAGGTCTTCCAGGCGGCGGGCTTTCAGTGGCGGAAGGCGGGTTGCTCGATGTGCCTCGGCATGAACGACGACAAGCTCCAGGGGCGCGAGGTGAGCGCCTCCTCGAGCAACCGCAACTTCATCGGGCGCCAGGGCAGCCCGACCGGACGCACGCTGCTCATGAGCCCGGCCATGGTGGCAGCGGCGGCGATCGCCGGCGCCGTGACCGACGTGCGGGAGGTGCTGGCATGACGGACTCGAGGCGCACCCGGATCGTGGGACGGGGCATCCCGCTCTTCGGCAACGACATCGACACCGACCGCATCATCCCCGCGCGCTTCCTCAAGATGGTGACCTTCGAGGGTCTGGGCGAGCACGCCTTCGAGGACGCCCGCAAGCAGAACCCCGAGCACCCCTTCAATTCGCCGGCCTACCGGGGCGCCTCGGTGCTCGTCGTCGGCGAGAACTTCGGCTGCGGCTCCTCACGCGAGCACGCCCCCCAGTCGCTGATGCGCTGGGGCATCGCCGCCATCGTCGGCATCTCCTTCGCCGAGATCTTCTTCGGCAACTGCGTGACGCTCGGCGTCCCCTGCCTGAGCACGGCGCCGGCCGATATCGACTGGCTGCAGAAGGCCGTCGGGCGCGAGCCCGGCAAGTCCGTGACCGTGGACGTCGACAGGCAGGAAGTCCGCTTCGGCGACCGCGTGATCGAGGCCACCATGCCCGACGGCCCGCGCAACCAGCTCGTGGGCGGCACGTGGGACTCGACCGCCGTGCTCCTCGAGGCTGGCGCCGCCATCGAGTCCACGGCCGAGAAGCTGCCGTACGTCAGCGGGTACTGAGAGGGCGTGAAGAAATCGACGCCCACGACGAGCGGTGGGGGGTATCGGGGAGGAGCGGTGGTCGCTCCCCCCGACGTTGACCGAGTCGCCGGAGCGGGCCAGAGGTTCTTGGCAGGCCGCGCTTGCCCCGTCGGCTGCTTCCTCGGCCACCCGTTCCCGATCGAGAAACTTGCCTCGGATGCGGCCGAGACCGCCGAGCCGTTCCGTCCAGACGCCGATGAAGGCGTTCATCATGGCCGCCACCAGGATTTCCCCTCGCCGGTGCGGCTCCTGGAACTCGTCGAGATCGAGGTACGTCGTCGAGGGCAGGAGCCGTGCAGACTATCGCAGCGCGGCGCCACGATAGGCGGACATCTCGGCCGCAGGCGCCCCCCCCGGTGTACTCGACCACCCGCTCCGCGGACGCCGAGAGAGGACACCTCCGCGATCGCGTCGACATCGCGATCGTGGTGAGCCAGCGTCACCCCGGCTCCCGTCCATTCTGACGCAGAATACGGAGAGTATATTCACCTTTCATTTCAGATGATTGATATGCATCATCTATGTCTTGACTTCAGGCTCTGGCGAACCCGGTCCGGTGGCCACTATCTCGAGGATGTCCGCGGGCCGAGGTGTCCGATGGTTGAGATGCATCAGCTGCGTCTTGACTTTAGGCCTGGCGAGCCAGGCCAGATAGTCCCGCTTGAAGCGAGCCCCGGCGATCTCGCTGCCTCGAAGCGTCGCCGGAGCGGGGGCGGAAAGCCGTCGAAGTAGGGTGCGTAGAGACGCTCCGCGCTGGGGGCGAGGATGAGGGTGACCTCAAAGCGGTGGCGGGCGGCGAGTGCGCGCATTTCCGCCAGCGTCGCCGCCAGGCGCGGGAGGTTCGGGTGCTCGACGTACGCGCGCGAGGCCTGGGCGCGCGCGATGTAGGTGGGCTCGACCGCCTTGGTGACGTGGCGCGGCGAGCGGTCGATGGCGGGCGGGGCCGGAGGTCGGCCACGAAGTCCGTGGCGCGCCGGTGGCCGTGCTCTCCCTCCTCGCCGCCGACAGCGCGTACCGCGGGTACGAGGAGGCCGCTTCACGCCTCAGTCGAGCGCGGCGATGCCCTCGATCTCGATCAGGCAGCCGTCGGCCGCGTCGAAGAGATCACTCACGCCGACGAGCGTCATGGCGGGGAAGTGCTTGCCGAAATACTCGCGGTAGATCGCGCCGATCTCCTTGACGTGGGCCTTGTAGTCGGTCACGTCGAGGACGTAGATCGTCAGCTTGACGATGTCGTTCATCTGGGCGGCGCGGGCGAGGAGGAGCAGCCTGAAGTTCTCGCAGACCTGGCGGAACTGGGCGGCGATGTCGCCCTTGCCGACGACCTTGCCGTTCCGATCCCGCGCGACCTGGCCCGCGATGTAGAGGGTGTGGGCGCCCGAGACCTCCCAGGCGTGGGAATAGCCGGCCGGCCTGGCGAGCGTCGGGGGATTGATCGCGCGGATGTCCTTCGGCATGGATGAACCCTCCCGTGGTCCGCGCCGGCAGCGCCTGGAGCGTCACCGGCGCCTTCATGGTGCCCGGCGGAGCCAGGCGCGCACATGAGGGCCTGCTGGCCAGGAGCCGATCAGCGGCGCTGGTTTGCGTGCAACCGCAGGCTCGATTATACTTCGCGACTCTCGCCATGCACTCCTTCGAGAAGGGCTCGCTCGCCGACGTCGTCGGGCACCTCAGGCCCGGCATGAAGGTCCTGCTCCCGCCCGGCTGCGGCGAGCCTGCGAGCCTCGTCGCCGAGATCTGCCGCCAGGCCGATCGCCTGGCGCCACTCACGCTGATGGGCGGCGTTCACCTGGGCGACTACCCCTTCTGCCGGCCCGAGCTGGCCGGCAGGATCACGTTCGTCACCTGGCACATGTCGCCCCGCCTCCAGGAGGCGTCCCGGCGGGGCCAGGTCGACTTCGTGCCCGTGCGCTACTTCGACGTTCCCGGCGTTTTCAACCGGGGCGGGACGTGGCAGCCGGACTGCGTCGTGGTCCACACGGCGCCGCCCGACGCCCACGGCCACCTGAGCCTCGGCGTCTCGGTGAGCGTGACGCTCCCGGCCGCCCGCCTGGCACCGCTCGTGATTGCTCAGGTCAACCCGCGGATGCCGCGCACGCTCGGCAACGCGTCCCTGCACCGGTCCCAGATCGACGCGTGGGTGGAGGTCGAGGAGGACCTGCTCTCCTATCCACCGACCGTCGCCGGCGACACCGAGCGCGCGCTCGGGCGGCGGATCGCGGAGCTCGTACCCGACGGGGCGACGGTCCAGGTGGGGATCGGCGCGGTCCCCCAGGCGGTCCTCGAGTCGCTCCACGGCAAGCGCGACCTCTCGCTGCACTCGCTGCTCGTGGACAGCGCGGTCGGGCTCTGCGAGTCGGGTGCCGTCACCAGCGCGGCGAAGCCGTTTCACCGGGGCCGCATGGACATCGGTGAGATCATGGGCACGCGGCGGGTGTTCGACTTCGCCCACGAGAACCCGGCGATCAACATGGAGTCGTCGGAGTACGTGCACGATCCTGGCGTGGTCGCCCGGCTCGCGCGATTCGTCTCGATCAACTCCGCCCTCGAGATCGACCTGACCGGGCAGGTGACGGCCGAAAGCGTCGGCGGCCGGCAGGTGGCGGGGATCGGGGGCCAGTTCGACTTCGTGCTCGGGGCCTCCCGCTCGGCGGGAGGCCTGTCGATCATCGCGCTGCCCTCCACGGGGCGCGGCGGGTCCGTCTCGCGCATCGTTCCGCGGCTCACCCCCGGCGCCGCCGTCACGACGCCGCGCTACCTCGTCGACTGGATCGTGACCGAGCACGGAGCGGCGCGCCTCCGCGGGCTCGGCGAAAGAGAACGGGCCGCGGCGCTGATCGCCGTGGCCCATCCCCGCTTCGCCGAGATGCTGGAGCGGAGCCGTGCTACGTCCTAGCGGCCTCGATCTTCTCGAAGATCTCCTCGTTGGTCGGGAACCGGTAGGTCGCCTGGTTGGAGTAGGCGGTCTTGCGGTCGATGGCGACCTCGAAGATGCCGCTCACCCCTTCCTTCAGAGCGGCCGTGATGCCGTACTTCTCCTTGATGGCGGCCTGCAAACTGGAGGCCTGAGGGAGGTAGTTTCACTCCCCGCAGTACGTGATGAGGATGTCCATGCACCCGCCCCCCTTCGGGATGACTTCCGTTTCACCCTACCATGACGCGACCATGAGGCCGTTCGCGATCGACACCGATCCGGGGATCGACGACGCCTTGGCGCTCCTGCTCGCCTTCGCCGTCGGGGACTGCTCGGTCGAGGTCATCACGACGGTCGCCGGCAACGTCGAGGTCCCCCTCTGCACCCGGAACGCGCGCCGCATCGTGGAGGCGGCGGCCCCGGCCCGTCCCCCGGTCCTCGTCGAGGGAGCCGCCGCGCCGCTCGAGCGACCGCTGGTCACGGCTGCACACTACCACGGCGCCGACGGCCTCGGCGGCGTCTTCGGGTCCGACACGGCTGCTCCGGGCCGGGGCCTCGGCCTGGCCGATCTCCCGGACCACCTTCGAGACCGAGCAGGGGCGCAAGCGGTCGATTTCGCGGCCGGCCCGGTGACGGCAGCGGCCCGCACGCTCGTTGAGATGGCGGAGCGGCTCGGTGAGATGCTCACGATCGTCGCGATCGGTCCGCTGACGAACCTTGCCCTCGCCGTCGATCTCGACCCGGTCGCGATGGCGCGTGTCGGGCGGCTGGTGGTGATGGGCGGCGCGGTCGACGTGCCGGGCAACGTGACGCCCACCGCCGAGTTCAACATGCACGTCGACCCCGAGGCCGCCGCGCGAGTGTTCGCGGCAGGGCTCCCGATCGATCTCGTTCCGCTCGATGTCACGCGCCAGGTCGTTCTCCGGCGAGCCGATCTGGACTCGGCCCTCGCGCGGGCACCGGAACCTCTCGCCTCCTTCGTCTCCGCCTTCACGCGCTTCGCCTTCCGCGTCGAGGAGGGCGCCGGGGAGCGCGGCCTGACGCTGCACGATCCCCTCGCGCTCGGTGCTGCCCTCGATCCATCCTTCGTCGCGCTCGTGCCGCTGCGGATCGAGATCGGACCCGACGGAGAGACCCGCCGCGCGTCCGGAGCACCCAACTGCCGCATGGCGCTCGACGTGGAGGCCGATCGGTTCGTCGCGTTCTTCCTCGCCCGCCTCTGCCAGGCCTCCCCGTGATACGCTCTGCGACCGGATCGCGGGCAGTCGTCTCGGGGAGGACCGCCAGATCTGCGCCCCGGAGCCCGTCGCGTAATCTTCCAGCGAACTGTCCGGGCGGCTGACCTCGGCGGGAGGCGATGACCGTACCGCGCATCCTGGTGGTTGGCTCCGCCAACGTCGACTTCGTGGTGACCGTGGAGCGGCTCCCGGCCGCGGGGGAAACCGTCTCCGAGGGCACCCTCCTCGTCAACCATGGTGGCAAGGGAGCCAACCAGGCCGTCGCGGCCCGGCGGCTCGGCGCGGACGTGCGGTTCATCGGCTGTGTCGGCGACGACGCGGCCGGCGCCGAGATCCGCTCGGGACTCGAGGCCGAGGGCCTCGGGGTCGAGGGACTCCTGACGACGCGCGAGGCGGCGACCGGCACGGCGCTGATCGTCGTGGACGCCCGGGGACGCAACCAGATCGCGGTGGCGCCGGGCGCGAACCGGCGTCTCCCACCCGCAGCAGTCGAGCGGCGCGCCGACGACTTCGCGTGGGCGGACGTCGTGCTGGGCCAGCTCGAGACACCCATCGAAACGGTCGTCCGTGCCCTCGAGATCGCGCGCGCCCACGGCAAGACTGCCATCCTCAACCCGGCGCCGGCCCGCGACCTCGGTCAGAGCGTCTGGCCCCTGGTGGACTACCTCACGCCGAACGACACCGAGGCGGCGGCGCTCAGCGGCCTGCCGCTCGGCGGGTCATTCGACGCCGCCCGCGCCGCCCGCGCGCTTCTGGCTCGCGGTGCCGGCACGGTCATCGTGACGCTCGGCGAGCGCGGTGCGCTCGCCTGCGGCCCTCGGGGGGAGGTGCACGTGCCCGCGGTGGCCGTGACCGCCGTCGACACGACCGCCGCCGGCGACTGCTTCAACGGGGCGCTCGCCGTCGCGCTGGCCGAGCGCGCCGCGCTGCCGGAAGCGCTCCGCTTCGCCACCGCCGCGGCGGCGCTGGCGTGCACGAGACGCGGCGCTCGCCCCTCGCTTCCGTTGCGCGCGGAGGTCGAGTCGCTCCGCGCCTCCCAGGCCGACCGGGACCCTGAGGTCGTCGAGCCGCCCGTGAGAACGGAGCGGCCGTGATCCCGGACTCGTACTTCGAGCGCTTTCATACGGCGAAGTACCGGAGCCGGAATCCCATCCAGCGGGGGCTCATCCGGCGGTTCGTCGCCACGGCGTATGCCCTCGTCATCGACGCGGGCCCGGTCGAGTCGGTGCTCGAGATCGGGGTTGGCGAAGGGTTTCACCGAGGATCGTCGCCCTCCTCGCGCCGAGGTAGCGTCGACGCGACGCCCCCATGCTCCGGCGCGCCACCGGGCAAGGAGCCGCCCGATTTCACGCGGTTCTTCCGACCGGCGTCACGCCCCGCGGGGCGGCCCTGGCCCGGCGGCGCCAGAGCAGGGGCGATCGCTGGTGAAGCGCCAGCATGACGAAGGCGCCCACGAAGAACTCCGTCGCCACCCGGCGGTCGCGTACGACCTGGCGCGTGGTGCGCCTGCCCGCCTGCTCGACGATCCGCCCGAGGAGGTGCAGCAGCTCGCCGCGCTTGCGGAAGGGGTAGTAGTGGCCGCCCGTCCGCGTGGCGATGTGCGCCAGCGTGTCCTCGCGCAGCGCGGTCTGCACCGGCTCGCCCGCCTTCTCGACGTAGCCGCTCAGCGATCCGGGATCGGGAATGTAGACCGGCTCGGTCGAGCCGACGCCGATCGTGTAGACGGGATAGGGGACCCGGGCCAGCTCGGCGTCGAGGTCGAGAGTGATGGGCGTGTCGCCGTCGCTGATCATGACGAGCGAGAAGATCTTCCCGTCCTTCCTGTCTGCCACTTCCTTGAAGAGGGCCCGGCCGGCGCGGAGCGCCTCGCCGAGATTGGTCCCCTGGCGGGTGATGAACCGGTGGTCGAGCCGCCGAACCTTCGCCGCGATCTCGAGGTGGTCGTCGGTCGGGGAGGCCATGAGGGGGATCGCCAGGTCCGTGAAGGCGAGCGCGCTGATCTCGAGACCCGGGGGACTCTGGCGGAGGAACTCGAGCAGGCCCCGCTGCATCTCCTCCCAGCGAGTCGGACTGTCGACGGCATGGGGCTCGAGCGGGGCCTCGGTACTGCGCGAGACGTCGATCAGGAGCCCGACGTACACGTTCTCCCAGAGCGGCTCGGCGGTCGTCTCCCGGATCACGGGCGCCGCGAAGCCGACCGTCGCCGCGGCGAAGCCTCCGGCAAGGAGGAGGAACTTCGCGAGGGCGAACCGGCGGGTCGGCAGGCGGCTCGAGTCGAGGACGAAGGCCACCTGGCTCCACTCGCGCGCCGCCGCCCGCACGTTCCGCCGCTCCCAGAGCGCCAGCGCGGCGAGGAGCGGCACGCCCGCCAGGGCCCAGAGCAGGAGCGGGCGTTCGAACGTCAATGCACTCCGCCCTCCTCTCCTTCGCCCGCCTGAACCGGCTCCTCGCGCTCGAGGAGGAACTTCTCCACGAGTTTGCGTTCGGCGGCGGTGACGTCGGGCGGGCTCACCTTCAGGAAGTCGCCGAGCTTCTTGCCGGCGTCCGCCCGGTCGTCGACCTTCTTCGCCTCCGCGGAGAACTGGGTCAGGCGCTCGAGGAGGAGAAGAGGCTGCATGCGGTCCGCCCGGGCCATCGCGAGGTGCCGGGCGTTGACGTAGTCGATGACGCTGGCCACGCGGCGGATCAGCCGCACGAGATCGCCGCGGAGGGCGGACTGGCTCTTGGCCCGCTCCACCCACACGTCGATGAGGAACTCCATCGCGCTCGCGTGCGCCGCGTTGAACTGGGCCTTCGCGTACAGGACGGGGTCGGCCTGGGAGACCTTCTCGTACTGCTGCCGCGCCTCGCCGAACCGCTGGCGGATCGACTCGATCGACGGCCGCTCTCGGACCTCCGGGTCGCGCCGGGCCCGGCCGTATGTCGCCAGGAGCGCCTCGGCCTGGCGATACCGGACGTTGCCGTGCTGGAGGACCAGGCGGTCGGCATCCTGGCCCCGCCGCCAGGGGAGCGGGCGCAGCCAGAGCGACCCGCGGGCGTGCTGGGCCTGCGCCGCCTCGTAGCCCCGGAGCGCCTGCGCGAGGTCGGCCCGCGCGAACGCCTGATCGGCGTCGCGGACCTGCCGGAGGAACGCGGCCTGGGTGCGGCCCGCCCAGACGAGGACGGCGCCCAGCAGAAGGAGCAAGACACCGATGATCCCGAGGGTCCGTCGCGTCGTCATGGAATGGTCCGGAGTCGCGGGACCATCACGGCGAGGGCCGTCGCCAGGAGCACCAGGCCGAGGCCCGGCGCGAACCAGAGCGTGATGTCGCGAAGCTCGGTCTTGAAGTCGACGAGCGCCTGGGCCTTCTCCAGTCGGTTGATGTCGCGGAACATCTCGCGCAGCTTCTCGCGGTCCGAGGTCTGGAAGCGGTAGAACCGCCAGCCGTCGTTCCGCCGGAAGACCTCCAGCAGCTCCTTCGGAAGCTCGAGCCCCGGGCTCAGCATGTAGAAGCGTCTGAGCCCGAAGCGCTCGAAGTACTCGAGGACGCGCAGGTAGTTCATCCGCTCCTCGGGCGAGTCCGGCTTGAGGAAGTCGGCATCGGTGAGCGCGATCAGCACCTTCCCCTTGCCGACCTCGCGCGGGTCGGTCACCCCGGCCAGATGCGGCATGAAGTCTCCCGGCTCCTTGCGGAGGAGATGGGACGCGAAGGCGTCCAGCTCTCGGCGCAACTCGCGGAACCTCGCCTCCCGCTCCCAGACGCCGAGCGCGCGGTCCTCGGCGAGCTGCGCCTCGACGTGCACCTCGACGAAGCTCGTGAGGGCCTTGAAGAGGCCGAGGCCCACCTGGGTGCCGCGTCCAGGGATGATCTGGAGCGCGCGCAGTTCCTTGATCAGCCCCTCGTGGTTGGTGGTGGTGATGCCGCCCATGGCCACGTCGTCGAACGTGATCAGGCCGAGCCGGTCTTCCTTGGGCCGTTCCCTGATGAAGTCCTCGGCGACGGCCTGCACGTTCCTGATCGGCGTCCCGAGCATGCTGCCCGAGGTGTCGATCTCCTGCAGGATCGTCTTGGACTCCTGGACGAGGTACTCCTCCTGCGTCCCGAGGGTCGGCCCGGCGATCACCACGACCAGCGCGGCGAGGAACGCGAGGCGGAGGGCGGCGGGCAGCCGGCGAGAGAGCGGCGGCGCCGGCAGCCCGATCACGACGGCGCGCGGCAGATTGAACGCGAGATAGTGCGGCCCGTGGCGCCCGCGCCACCGCGGCCGGCAGAGCCACGCGACGACCGCGAGCAGGAGGAACGCCCAGGGATGACTGAAGGAGATCACGCTTGCCGTCCGGCCACGAGCCGGGCGACCCGCTGGCGAAGCTCCTCGGCCTGCTCCCGGTGGAGCCGGGGCTCCGCCACGTCGCTCAGGGCATCGATCTCTTCGAGGGTGCTCAGGGCCTCGTCCGCGCCGACACCGTCGCGTGAGCGGACGACCTCGCGGATCTCCGCCGCCGAGGTCCCCGCCCCGCCGAGGAAGGCGGTCTCGTCGCCGCACACGCGGGCCCCGAGCAGCCGCCGGACCGCGCGTCCCACGTCGCGGAGCCACGCCTTCTCGGCGTCCGCATCCCCGAGCGCGAGGGTGGCCGCCGCCTGGTCGGTCCGCTCCCACAATGTCCTATAGGTGTCCGTGCTCGCGGCGGCGGCGCGCCGGCGCGCCCTCGACTGGCGGGTTCGCCACCACGGGAGGGCGCTCGAGCCGGCGACGCCGACGATCAGGAGCGCGCCGGCCGCGAGCAGTCCCCGCCCGGCCCCGCCGGCTCCCGATCGCCCCGGGAGAGCGGATCCGGACACGACGAAGGGGCCTCCCGGGATGCCCGGCACGTGCCTCGGGAGGTGCTCGTCGACCGTGAGCCGAAACGGGCCGCCCGCGGGGAGGCGCTCCACCTTCCGGGTTCCCGACGCGTCCTTGAGCGTGTACCTCACCTCGAAGACGGGCAGGTCGTAGAGGCCCGCCTTGGCGAAGAGGAAGACGAAGCTGATGCGGTCCCGCTCGCGGGACGGCCCGAGCGCCTCGGTCGTCCGGGTGATCTCCTTGATCTCCACCAGCTCTTCGGGCAGCTCGACCGCCTTGAGCATCCAGGCCTTGATCTCGGGCTGGCTCGTCGTCTCGGGCATGAGGGTGATGTCCCGGTCACGCTCGACCGTCACGACGTACTCCACCGGGTCGCGGATGTCGACGAGCGCCACCCGGAGCGGCGTTCTCAGCTCGGCGCTCGCCGTCAGGGGTGTCAGCACCCGGCGCCACGAGACCCGCGCGTGCTTGACGATCCACGGCGTCTCCATGTAGCGGAGCACCGTGACGAGGACGTTGGCCGGCGCCTCTCGCGGGAGCGCCAGCGTGTAGACGTTCTCGTTGATGGCGGCGACACCGGCGTGGTTGGCGCTGTTAAAGCGCCTGATGGCCGCCTCCCCCTCGGTGATCAGCGCGACCGGGAGGAACTCCACCTCGAACTGGTGGGACGGATACGCCAGCCTGTCCGGCAGGAAGAAGACGGGCGTGACGAAGTCGAAGATCCCCTGCGCGTGGAGGGCATTGAGGAAGGAGAGCATCCGCCCGGGGCCGCCCTCGCCCTTGAGCGTCAGCAGGAACGCGACGAAGGTGGGCCCCTGGTCGCATTCGGTTGCGCTCGCGATGGCGGGGAGCCCGGCCGGGGGCTGCCTGAGGAGATCCTGGAGCCTCCCGCGCTTGGCGGCCTCCTGCCCGCGGGTCGCCGCGGTCCAGGTGAACCCGACCACCGCCTGCGTGGGGGAGAGCAGCGGGATGAGCGACTTCTTCTCGCGCGCCTTGTCCGGGCCGGAGGTGTACCAGTAGAAATGGTCGGGCAGGTAGTAGGTGCCCCGGACGGGTTCGCCGGAGCCGCGGGATGGCGTGCCCGCGCCGGGCGTCTCCCGCGGCTGGCCGTGGCCCGGCCCGGCGCCGGCGAGCAGCACCGCGAGCGCGAGAACGAGGCGGACGACTGGCCGCCCCTGCCTCATGAGGGCGTCCGGCGGTGGCGGGACGCGCCGCGAGTGCACGGAAGGGACCCGACCAGCTGCTCCCGCCTCATCGGAGCTTCCGGTCGCGGAAGATCCGGAGGAGGTCCCCGACGAAATCGGTGTCGCGCGACACGACCAGGTAGTCGCCTCCCGCACGCTCGAACAGCTCGATCCGCGCCAGATCGGCCGCCGTCGCCCGCCCCTCGAACATCGCGCGGCACGCCGCGCTGCCGGTGTCCAGCGCCCGCTCCTCGCCGCTCTCGATATCACGGACCGTGACGACGCCGAGAGGGGGGAGCCGCGCCTCGCCTGCGTCGCGGACCAGGACCGGGACGAGGTCGTGCTTGACGCCGACGGCCTCGCAGAGCGGCATCCAGGTCTCCTCGGTCTGGAAGTCCGAGATCAGGAAGACGAGGGCCGGCGGCTTCATCGCGATCCGCTCGAGCACGGGGACGAGGCGGGTCTGGGTCCGCCCGGGGGCTGGCCGGGGCGCCTCCCACAGCTCCTCGAGCAGGCGCAGGGCTCCCGCGCGTCCCTGCACGACGCGGAACTCCCGCTCGACCCTCTGGCCGAAGAGCATCACACCGAACATATCGAGCTGCTGGATCGTCGCAAGCCCGAGCACGCCCACGATGCGCAGCATCACGTCCCACTTGGCGTCGTGGGTGCCGAAGGCCATCGACGGGCTCACGTCGCAGGCGGCGAGCACGGTCAGCCGCCCCTCGTGGGCGAAGCGCTTGACCAGCAGGTTCCCGGCCTTCATGCTCATCTTCCAGTCGATGAGCCGCCGGTCGTCGCCGGGCCGGTACTCGGCGTGATGCCGCACGCGGAACCCCTTGCCGGTCGACGTGGTCCGGTGGTCTCCCGGCTCCAGCGTCTTCAGCACGGCTCGCGTCGACAGCGCGACGTCGGCCTCGAGTGCGGCATACCACTCGAGGAAATTCACGGG
>CAZWXA010000031.1:12639-18254 GCA_964637755.1 uncultured bacterium
TCGAGGAAATTCACGGGATCGGGACGCCGAGGAGGATACGCCGGATGACCTGCGTCAAGAGCTCGTGGCGGCTCCGGAGGACCCGGTCGCCCTCGGGCTGGAGGGTCGCGTTGAGGTGACGAACCGGCCGCTTGCCCAGCAGCATGCTCTCGACGATCTCGTCCAGCACCAGGCGGTGGTTCAGCACGTCGAAGAAGACCTCCTTCACGTCGACGGGCCGCACGTGGTCGCGCCCCGGCTCATCCTCCCGGCCGGACAGGAACGCCTCCGTCTTCGCGAAGTTCACGAGGAAGACGGAGGCCCGCGGCGCCCCCCCGACCCGGATCACCGATCGCCCGTCGATGATGAGATCCCCGAGGCAGGCGGCGTGCCGGCCCTCGCCCGGCCGCGTGGCGCGGACGAGGTCCACGGCATAGGCCATGATCCGCGGGTCGACGTAGGTGGACTCCCGGATGAACTTCCGGATGGCCACGACCCGCTCCTGATCCAGACCGGGGATTCGCGCGACCCGTTGCTCGGCGAAGTGGGAGACGCGGCGGACCATCTCGATCTCCTCGGCGCGCGAGATGTACTCGACGCGGATCTTGGCGATGAGACGGTCCAGTTCGGCCTCGACCAGCGGGAAGGTCCCTTCCTGCTCGATCGGGTTCTGGTTGGCGAGTACGAAGAAGGGCTCGTCGAGGTGGTGGGTGACGTTGTCGACCGTCACCTCGCGCTCGGCCATCGCCTGCAGCAGGGCGCCCTTGACCTCGGGGCGGGCGCGGTTGACCTCGTCGATCAGCACGATGTTGGCGAAGATCGGCCCCTTGATGAACTCGAGGTGCCCGCTGCCGTCCTTCTGCTCGTAGAAGCCGATGATGTCGGTCGGCCGCTTGTCCGCGTCCATCTGGATGCGGGAGAACCGCAGGTCGACGAGGCGCGCCAGCGTCTCGGAGATGAGCGTCTTGGCGGTACCCGGCACTGCTTCGAGAAGGATGTGGCCGCTGACGGCCTTGCCCGGCTTGACCTGGCCGTCGGAGAGGAGCCCCATCACCACGCGCCTGATCGCGTAGGTCAGCCCGACCACGTAGGCGTCGACGCCGTGGATGAGCTGGAAGGCCTTGGCCCGCTCCTCGGCCCGGCGCGCGTCGGTCGACGAGCGGGCGGCCCGGTCCGTGGCCAGGCGGAGGCTCAGCTCGCGCTGGTACCGGTCGAATTCCTTGACCTCGTCCGCCATGCCCCGCGTCCCCCCTGCGCGCGACGCGCCCGCGCACCAGTGTGGCACGCGCGAGCGCCGAGGGAGAGTACCACGAGAGACCGCGCCTTGACACGGCGAAAGCCGGCGTGCTAGTGACGAAGCCTGTGTCCGGAAGCGTCCTCCTGCAGACCGAGCAACTGACCCGCGAGTTCGGCAGCCTCGTCGCGGTCGACCACGTGGCGGTCACGATCCAGCGCGGCGAGCTCCGGTCGATCATCGGCCCGAACGGCGCCGGCAAGACGACCTTCTTCCGGCTGATCTCGGGTGAGATGCGGCCGACCCGCGGTCGCATCTGGTTCGACGGCCTGGACATCACGGGGCTCCCGCAGCACCGGATTGCCCGCCTCGGGATCGCGAAGTCGTACCAGATCACCAACGTGTTCCCGCACCTGACCGTGCTGGAGAACGTGCGCGTGGCGGCGCAGGGCTACGCCCGCTCGTTCGACTTCTGGTCACGGGCGGCGGGGCTCCGCGCGGCGCGCGACCGCGCGCTCGAGATCCTCACGAGCATCCGGCTCGCGGACAAGGCCGAGCGGCTGGCGGCGCACCTCTCCCACGGCGAGAAGCGGCACCTGGAGATCGCGATCGCGCTGGCATCCGATCCGGCGCTGCTCCTCCTCGACGAGCCGACGGCCGGGATGAGCCCCGAGGAGACCGACGAGACCATGGTGCTGATCCGCGAGCTCGCGCGGGGCCGCACCGTCGTCCTCGTCGAGCACAAGATGAAGGTCGTCATGAAGATCTCCGACCGCGTCACCGTCCTGCACCAGGGGCAGGTCCTGGCCGAGGGCACGCCTGCCGAGATCCGCGCCAACGAGCGGGTCCAGCAGAGCTACCTCGGTGGTGTCGCATGACGCCGCCGGCGCTGGGAGGCACCCGTGCGGGGAGTCATGCCTGCGCCCGGCGGCGTCATGGCGCCCCCCGCGCATGACACTGCTGGCCCTCGAGGACGTCCACACGTACTACGGCGAGGCGCACATCCTCCAGGGTGTCTCGCTCTCCGTCGAGGGGGGCGAGGTCGTCACGCTGATCGGGCGCAACGGCGCGGGCAAGACGACGACCCTGCGCTCCATCATGGGCATCGCGCGGGCGAGGCAGGGCCGCGTGCGATTCGGCGGCGAGGAGATCACGCGGCTGGCGACGCACGAGATCGCGCGGCGGGGCATCGCGTACGTCCCCGAGGAGCGCCGCATCTTGCCGAACCTGACCGTCCTGGACAACCTGCGCCTCGGGATGCTGGCAGCAGGGGGGGATGGAGGTCGCCGGCGGGGCCCGTTCACGCTGCAGGGATCCCCGAACAGCCCTCGTGCTCGGGTTCTCGCGGACGGCGCGGGGGCTCGCATCTCCGCCCAGGCTTCGCCCGAGGAGCGGATCGAGCAGGTGTTCGGCTGCTTCCCGCGGCTGCGCGAGCGCAGCGGGTACAAGGGGCGGTTCCTCTCCGGGGGCGAGCAGCAGATGCTGGCGATCGCGCGCGGCATGGTCGCGGCGCCGTCGCTGATGCTCGTCGACGAGCCGACGGAGGGGCTCTCGCCGCTGGTCGTGCGCGCGCTCACGGAGGTGCTCGCCGAGATTAACCGGAACGGGACGACGATCCTCCTGGTGGAGCAGACGCTCGACGTCGCCCTGGCGCTGTCGAGCCGCCTCTACGTCATGGACCAGGGGAGAATCCAGTTCGAAGGAACGCCCGACGAGTTCAGACGGGACCCGACGATCGCCCAGCGCTTCCTCGGGGTATGAACGCGGTCTCGATCCGCCGGAGATTTTCTGGCGGCGCTGGCGTCGGATCGCGGGCCCGGTCGCGGGAATCGGCGGCGGCCGGGCGAGGGAGTGACATGCCGTTCGGGGCATGAGATTCTCGGGACGTACGGGATGGTCGAGGCCCTAAATTAGGCTGAACGGCAGACCGCCGGGCGGCGCCATGGTCCGGACGCGTCTTCAGGAGGGTACGGTATGCGAGGACGGAACCTACGTGCGAGTCTGGGTGTCGGTCTTCTGGTCTGGGCGCTGGCGGGCTGCCCGCCCGCTCGCGGAGAGGACCCCGGGACCGTCGACGACGCCAGGCTGCTGGCGGCCCGCGGCGACGCCCGGAACTGGCTGAGCTTCGGCCACGACTACTCGAACCAGCGGTACTCGGCCCTCGGGCAGATCTCCACCGACAACGTGGGATCGCTCGCCCCCCGCTGGATCTACCAGACGGGGGTCGCGGCCGCGTTCCAGGCGACGCCGCTGGTCGTCGACGGCGTGATGTACGTCACGACGCCGTACAACCACGTGGTCGCCCTCGACGCCCGGACGGGGGCCGAGATCTGGCGTTACCAGCACGTGATCCGGGCGAAGAAGCTCTGCTGCGGTCCCGCCAACCGCGGCGCTGCGGTCGCCTACGGCAAGGTCTTCATGGCGACCGTCGACGCGCGCCTGGTCGCGCTCGACCAGCGCACGGGCACGCTCCGCTGGGACGTGAGCCTGGCGACGGCGGGCGAGGGCCAGACCGAGACGAGCGAGGATCTGGCCGCGACGGATCCACTGAAGGCGGCGGAGGTGACCGGGGCCACCGGCGTCGGGGCGAACATGGCGCCGCTCGTCTACAAGGGCAAGGTCATCGTGGGGATCACCGGTGTCGGGTACGGGCTCCATCTCGGCTCCGGCGCGGGCCAGCCCATCGGCGCCGTGATCGGGGTCGCGGGCAAGTCGGGCCGGCGCGGGTTCATCGCCGCCTACGATGCCGAGCGCGGGAGCGAGGTCTGGCGGTGGCACACGGTGCCCGAGCGGGGCTGGGAAGGCGAGTGGCGGACGGTGACGGCGGACGGCGCCCCGCTCCACCGGAACATCCCGGTCGAGCGCGAGGCGTTCGCGCGCCATGCCGAGGCGTGGCGCGGGGGCGGCGGGTCGACCTGGACCACCCCCGCGCTCGATCCCGAGCTGGGCCTGCTCTTCATGGGCGTGGGCAATCCATCCCCCCAGATGGACGATGCCACCCGGCCCGGAGACAATCTGTACACGGTCTCGCTCGCCGCGCTCGACGTGGAGACCGGCCGGCTCCGGTGGCATCATCAGCAGGTCCCGCACGACGTGTGGGGGTACGACGTCGCGAGCCCGCCCGTGCTCCTCGACCTCGAGCGGGACGGACGCCCCGTCAAGGCGGTCGCCCAGGCGGGCAAGACGGGCTGGCTCTACGTCCACGATCGCACGACCGGCGGGCTGCTCTTCAAGTCGGAACCGTTTGTCCCGCAGGAGAACCTGTTCATGCCGCCGACGCCCGAGGGCGTGCGCGTCGCCCCGGGCGCCGCAGGCGGAGCGTCCTGGTCTCCGGCGGCCTATAGCCCGACGACGGGCCTGATCTACGTCGCCGCCCTGCACATGCCGATGCACTACACGGTCCGCGTGCGGCCGGCCGAGGGCGACCGCCCGGCGCAGCGCTACACGGTGACGACGCCGACCGACGAGCCCCGCTGGGGGACCCTGAGCGCGATCGAGACGCGCACCGGGCGGATCCGGTGGCAGCGGAAGGTCGACCAGCCGCTGGTCGGCGGGGTGCTCGCGACCGCGGGGGGTCTCGTCTTCATGGGAGAGGGCAACGGCTACTTCGACGCGTTCGACGCCGAGACGGGCGAGCTGCGCTGGCGGTTCCAGTGCGGCGCCGGGGTCAACGCGCCGCCGATCACCTACGAGGTCGACGGCATCCAGTACGTCGCGGTCGCGGCGGGCGGGAACCCGCTCTTCGGCTTCCGGGTCGGAGACGCGGTGCTCGCCTTCGCGCTGCCGAAGTAGGCGCTCGGAGACGCCGAGCGGCGAAAGCGATCCTGCGGGGAGGGGGGTGTGAGGCCGGGAAGCGGCAGTCGCGGCACGAACCACGCCCACGGGGAGATCGACTCCCGGGTTCGGGAATCCCGCCCGAGCCCCGGGAGGCAGTCGCGAGCGCTCTACTTGAACTTGGCGATGGCGCTCTGCAGCGCCGGTTTGAGCTCCTCCCAGGCCTTCGTGATGCCCGCCTTGACGTCCTCCCAGGCCGCGTCGCCGGCGTTCCGGATCTCGGCGAGCTTCTCCTTGAGCGCCTTCCGTCGGGCCTTGAGATCCTCGACCAGCTTTCTGGCTTCCGCTTCCGCCTTCGCGGCCCTGGCCTTCAGCGTCTCGATCTCGGGGCCCCACTCCTTGATCTCGGTCTCGATCTTGGCCCGCAGAGCCTGGATGGCGCCCTGAGCCTCGGCCTCTGTCTGGCCCGCCTTGGCCTTGAGCTTGTCGATCTCGGGTTTCCACTTCTTGAGCTGGCCCTCGATGTCCTGCCGCAGCTCGCTCGGATAGCGCACGTTGATCGTGAACCGGTTGCGGCCCTCGACCGTCACCTCGATGGGCTGACCGCCCACCGCGGCCTCGATGACGT
>CAZWXA010000032.1:0-17455 GCA_964637755.1 uncultured bacterium
CGCGCCAGCACCTCCTCGTTCAGCGTGACGCCGAGGCCCGGCCCGGTCGGCACGGCGACGACGCCGTCGCGGGCGCGGATCGGCTCGGTCAGGAGCGGCGCCTCCAATTCGCCTGTCGGGAACTCCAGCCAGAGGCAGCCGGGGCTCGACGCGATCAGGTGGAGCGTCGCTGCGAGGCCGGGGCCGAAGTAGAAGGAGTGCGGGGCGATCGAGAGGTTGGCCGCGGCGGCGAGGGTGCAGATCTTCTTGAACTGGAGGAGGCCGCCCACCTTGGTCATGCTCGGCTGGAGGATGTCGACCGCGCGAAGGGCGATGATGTCGGCGAACCCCTGCGCGAGCCCCTCGTTCTCCCCGGCCGCCACCGGGGTCTCGAGCGCCGCGCTCACCTCGGCGAGGCCGCGGTAGTCCTCGGGGGGCCACACGGGCTCCTCGAACCAGGCCAGGTTGTAGGGCTCGAAGGCGCGCCCCATGCGGATCGCCTCGCGCGGCGTCCACGGGCAGTTGACGTCGAGCATGATGTCCACCGCCGGGCCCACCGCCTCGCGAGCCACGCGCACCGACTCCACGTCGATCTGGTGGAGCTTGAGGGCGCCGAAGCCGGCGCCGGCGTACTGCCGGCAGGCGGCGGCAACGTCCCCCGGAGTCGTGTAGCGCATGAGACTCGCGTAGGCGCGGATGCCCGACACGCAGCGGCCGCCGAGCAGATCGTGGACCGGGACGTTGCGGGCCTTGCCGGCGAGGTCCCAGAGCGCGATCTCGACGCCGCTCAGCGCGTGGATGGCCAGGCCGCGCCGGCCCCAGAGGAAGATCGCCCGCTCCATCTTGTCGACGAGTCGCTCGATCTCGGTCGGATTCTCGCCGAGGAGGAGCGGCACGAGGCTCTCCTCGACCACGCTCACCACCGCCAGCGGGGCGCCGTACGCGAAGCACTCCCCGATGCCGACCAGGCCCTCGTCGGTCATGATCTTCACGATGATCTGCTTGGGGATGCCGTCCACCCAGGGCGAGCGCGGGTGCATGGGCCGGACGGGAACGGCCAGCGGGTAGGCCTTGACACCGGTGATCTTCATGCTCGAACTACTCCTTTCGGACGGACGCAGTGCCCCGATCTGACGAGTCTCCGCGCGCCGCTCGCCCGGCTGTTCGGCCAGCGCTCCGGTCGCGCGGGTGCCCGCACTCTAGCCGCTCGGCCCGGCGTGGTCAACGCCGATCACGCCGGGGTCGGCGCCGGGGCGCGCCATGCCGCGCTCGGAAGCGATGGTCCCGGAGGCCCGGGTGCACCTCGCGGCGATCGTTCCCACCGGTTCCTCAGACCGGAACGCCCGGCGTTGACGACCGGTTGTACACTTGCGGGTGGCATCAGGCCGATCCCAACCCTAACCCGCACGAGGTCTCGCATGCACAGACGCCTGCTCGCCGCACTCGTCCTTGTCGCCGCGCTCGCCGGGCCGCTCGCGAATGCCCACGCCGCGCTCCGCATCTTCGTGACGAACGAGAAGTCCGATGACGTCACCGTGATCGACGCCGCGACCGGCGTCGTGGCGAAGACGATCCCGGTCGGCAAGCGGCCGCGCGGCATCACCGTCAGCCCCGACCGCAGGCACGTGTACGTCTCCAACAGCAACTCGGACAGCGTGTCGGTCATCGACGCGGTGACGCTCGAGGTCGTCAAGACCGCGCCCGCCGGCCTCGACCCGGAAGGCCTGACCACGACCAAGGATGGCAAGGTCCTCTACGTCGTGAACGAGAACGAGCTGGCGGTGACGATGCTCGAGCTGCCGTCTCTCGGCATCCTGGGCAAGATCGAGATCGGCACCGAGCCCGAGACCGCGGTCCTCTCCCCGGACGGCAAGTGGGTCGCCGTGTCCCACGAGACCTCGAACGACATCTACGTGATCGACACGGCGACGCGCCAGGTGGTCACGAAGATCCCGGTGCCGAAGAACCCGCGCGGGATGCGCTTCACGCCCGACTCCCGGCGCCTGTTCGTCGCGAGCGAGGGGGCGGACCAGGTCTCCCTCATCGACGTGGCGGGGTGGACGGTGGTGAAGTCGGTCGCCACGGGGGGCGAGCGCCCGGTCGACATCTCCATCTCCGCCGATGGGTCGCGAGCGTACGTCTCGCACGGCAAGACCGGCGACATCCGCGTGCTCGACACCCGGTCGCTCGCCGTGCTCGCCACGATTCCCGTGGGGCCGCGGGCCTGGTGGACGGCGCTGACCCCGGACGGCGCCCTCCTCTACGTGACGGTCGGCCGCGCGAACGAGGTGGTCGCCGTGGATACCCGGTCGAACGCGGTGGCCCGCCGCATCAAGGCGGGCACGCTCCCCTGGGGGATCGCGATCGTCGACGCCCCCTGAGCGGGGAGCCGTAGGCCCCTCCCGCGAGGCTCGGGACGACCTCCTTGCGCCCGGGTCCGCGCGCGCCCTGATCGCTCGGTTCTTCCGGGCAGCGGGACGGGCCGGGGTGTGCCGCGCTTGATCCTGTGCTGACGCCGGATACCTGCTACTATCCGGTCGTTCCAACGCTTCATTCCGGGGTGCACAAGTGCAGATTTCGTCTGGCCAGGCGCGCGGCGCCCGGCGCGCGGTGCTCGTCGTCCTCGGGATGCTCGTTGCCGGCGTCGCGTGGCTCAGCTTCTTCGCGGTCGAGACCGGCGAGATCGTGGTCGTCACCCAGTTCGGCGATCCCGTCCGGGTGGTGAGGACGCCCGGGCTCCACGTCAAGTACCCGTCTCCCCTCCAGAGCGTGTCGCGGTTCGACGGCCGGCTCTTCGCCCTCGTCCCGCCCTCCAGCGAGTTCCTCACTCTCGGCAAGCGGAACGTCATCGCGGCCGGCTTCATCCTCTGGCGCATCGCCGACGCGAAGCGGTTCATGCAGACGGTGTTCGACCGGACCGGCGCGGAGTCGCGGCTCGGCGACATCCTGTTCGCCGAGCTGGGCGCCGCGCTGGGCCAGGCGCCGCTGTCCGCCTTCGTCTCCGCGGTCCCCGGCGAGTACCGGGCCGAGCAGATTCTCGCCGCCGTGACCCGGCAGTACCGGCAGACCGCCCTGCGCGATTACGGGATCGACGTCGTCGACGTCCGCCTTCGCCGGCTCGACTTTCCCGAGCAGAACCGGCTCAGCGTGTTCGCCCGGATGAAGTCCGAGCGGGGCCGGGTCAGCATGAAGTACCGGTCCGAGGGCGAGGAGGAGGGCCTCAAGATCCGCGCGGCCGCCGAGAAGACGAAGAGCGGGATCCTCGGCGAGGCGTACAAGCTGTCGCAGAAGTCCCGCGGCGAGGGCGAGGCCCGGGCGGCCAGGATCTACGCGGAGAGCCTCGACCGGGCCCCGGCCTTCTACAGGTTCGTGCGCTCGACCGAGGCGGTGAAGAAGGCGGTGGACAAGGAGACGACGCTCGTGCTGCCCGTCGACTCCGAGCTGTTCGGGCTGCTCTCCGACAGCCGGTTCCGGTTCCCGGAGCCGTGAGCCGGGTCGGCCGCAGCGGAGGGGGGTGAGACCGGAAGGGCGCGCAGGACAAGGAGTAGACAACGACGTCCACTCTCACGATTCGCAAGGAGCCGCTGGCATGTTCGACACTCGCATCCTGAAGCTCGTGACCTTGGCGCTCGGAGCGCCGGTGCTGTTCGTGCTGCTGCTGGCCCTCCCGGCCGCGGCCGCGACCATCAGATACACCCCGCAGACGGTCTATTACACATACTGCTTCTCGCATCCGCCCGCGGCCCGGATCGCGTCCGGCGACACGGTGATCACCAACACCCGCGACGCCTCGAACGATGCCTTCAAGCCGACGGACAAGACGGTGGCGGCCGGCAACCTGGACCTCTCCCGGGTGAACCCGCAGACCGGTCCCTTCTACGTCGAGGGCGCCGAGCCCGGCGACACGCTGAAGGTCCACATCGACAAGATCGGCTTCAACCGCAGCTGGGGCTGGGGCGGGGCCCTTCCGTACTTCGGGGCGCTCGCGCCCGAGTACAAGACCATGATGGTCACGCCGCCCGTGCAGGACACGCTCTTCGTTTGGCAGCTCGACGCGGCGCGCAAGATCGGCACCCTGAACATGCCGAAGAGCAAGATCGGCAAGGTCGAGATCCCGCTCCGTCCGTTCTTCGGGACGATCGGCACGGCGCCGTACGGCAAGGAGTGCATCAGCTCGCTGGTGCCGGGGACGCACGGCGCGAACATGGACTTCAACGAGGTGGTCGAGGGCGTCACGATGTACTTCCCCGTCTTCGAGAGGGGCGCGCTCTTCATGCTTGGCGACGGCCACGCGGCCCAGGGCGACGGCGAGATCATGGGCGCCGCCGTCGAGACGTCGTTCGACGTGACGTTCACCGTCGAGGTGATCAAGGGCAAGAAGATCGGCTGGCCGCGACTCGAGAACGACCGCTACATCATGTCGATCGGCAGCACCCGCCCGCTGATGGACGCGCTCAGGCTCGCCTGCTCCGACCTGATCAACTGGCTCGCCACCGACTACGGCTACGACAAGATAGACGCCTACCAGCTCCTCGGCCAGCAGGCCATGCTGAAGGTCGCCAACGTCGTCGACCCGCAGTACTCGGTGGCGTGCGCCATCGACAAGAAGTACCTGCCCAGGTAAGGTGAACCGGGCAGCACCTTCGCGGTACCGGGGATCGGTCGCGACGCGGCCGGTCCCCGGCCTCGCTCCCGCCGGCCTGCGAACCGCCGAGGGCCGGCGTGACTGATTTCCTCTTCCAGGTCGCCTGGGAAGCCTGGTTCGTCCTCCGTGAAGCCTCCTTCTTCCTGCTCCTCGGCTTCGTCCTCGCCGGTGTGCTCGCCGTCCTCGTCCCGTCGGGGCTGCTCACCCGCTTCCTCGGCCGGGGCAAGATCAGGTCCGTCCTCTGGGCCTCGGCCATCGGCACGCCGCTCCCCCTCTGCTCCTGTGGCGTGCTGCCCACGGCCCTCGCTCTCTCGCGCCAGGGCGCCACCAAGGGGGCCACGGTCTCGTTCCTCATCTCGACGCCGGAGACCGGAATCGACTCGATCGCGCTGAGCTACGCGCTCATGGACCCGATCATCACGGTGTTCCGCCCTGTCGCGGCCTTCGTGACCGCCGTCGTCGCGGGCATCGCCACGAACTTCCTGGGCCCGAAGGAGCCGCCCCCCCCGAGTGCTCCACCCGGAGAAGCAGAGACCTTGCCCCACCCTGGAGACTCGCTGCCCGGGCGAGAACCTGACGCCCAGGGGGAGTCGACCGGAACCGACGCGCCGGGAGGCGAGGGGACGGAGCGGGCGGGACGTGATCCCGAGGGGCCGGGACACTCGCACGCGGGATCTCACGTCCCCCACCTGCCGGTGGACGAGCGTCCCGGCGGGAGGCTCCTCGATCGGTTCACGCGCGTCTTCGGGTACGCCTTCCGCGAGCTGCTCGACGAGATCGCCCACTGGCTGGCCCTCGGTGTCGTCCTGGCGGCCCTCGTGTCGGTCCTCCTTCCCCCGTCCGTCATCGAGCGGTATCTGTCCGGCGGCCTCACCACGATGCTGGCGATGCTCGCCATCGGCATCCCGATCTACACCTGCGCGTCGGCATCGACGCCGATCGCGGCCGCGCTCGTCCTGAAAGGCCTGAGCCCCGGCGCCGCGCTGGTCTTCCTGCTCTCCGGCCCCGCGACGAACGTGGGCGCGATCGTGGTGCTCCTGAAGTTCCTGGGACGCCGCGTCGTTCTGATCTACCTCGCGTCGATCGCGCTCGTCAGCCTGCTCGCCGGGTATGCGCTCGACTGGGTCTACCGGACCTGGCAGGTGAGCCCGGCCGCGAGCTTCGGGAAGGCCTCCGGTTTCGTCCCCGAGCAGGTCAAGGTCGCTGCCGGCGTGCTGCTGATCGGACTGCTCCTCGTGAGCTTCTGGCGCGCGCCGATCCCCGGGGAGTGGCTGCGCGTGCGCGACTGGCTCCACGCGGTGACCGGCGTGCGCCTGACCGCTCGGCGGCTCGCGGCCGCCACCGCCGCCTTCGCCGGCGCGCTCTACCTCGGCAGCGGGGTGTTCACCGTCGAGCCCGGGGAGGTCGCGCTGCGGACGCGCTTCGGCCGCCTCGTGGGCGCTCCACTCGAGCCCGGGTTCCACCTCCGCCTGCCCTGGCCCGTCGAGGCGCACCGGGTGCTCCAGCGCGAGCGCATCCGCCGGATCGAGGTCGGGTTCCGGAGCGCGCCGCGGCAGGACAGCGTCGAGCGCGCGTTTGCCCAGGGGCGACTCACGCTCGCCGGCCCCGGCAACCCGGTGCCGCCCGGCGGGTCGACGGGGTTCTGGTTCCAGAAGGAGAAGGTCTCCGAGGAGTCGTTCCTGCTCACGGGGGACGAGAACATCCTCGACATCGCGTTCACGGCGCAGTACCAGGTCAAGAACCCGGTCGCCTACGCCTACGGTCTGGCGGATCCCGACACGGTCGTGCGGAGCGTGACGGTCGCCGCCCTGCGGGCCGCCGTGGCCACGATGACCGTCGACGTGCTCTACACGAGCGGGCGCGAGGAGGTGGAGCGGAGGGTCCTGCGGGCGGCGCAGGAGTCCCTCGACGCCTACCAGGCGGGGGTGAGGATGCTCGCCGTCAGCCTGCTCAGCGTGCATGCCCCGGAAGAGGTGCACGCGGCATTCCGGGACGTGGCGAGCGCGCAGGAAGACAAGATCCTGATCGTCGACCGCGCCACGACGTTCGCGCAGGAAGCCGTCAACCTGGCGGACGGCGACGCCGCCGCCATGGTCGAATCGGCGCTGGCCTTCAAGGAACAGAAGATCCTGGAGGCCGAGGGCGACGCGTTCGCCTTCAGTCTCCGGGAGAAGGAATACCGCCGCGCGCCCGGCGTGACCCGCTTCCGCCTGCAGGTCGAGGCCCTGGAGGAGGTCCTGCCGGCCGCCCAGAAGATCCTGCGACCCGGCCGCGCCGATCTGAAGGACTTCGACCTCTGGCTGCTCGAGCCGCCGGGGGCGAAGAAGGGCCGGTGACCCCGCTCCGCCGGACGCTCGCGGTCTCGGTCGCCCTCCTGCTGGGGCTCGCGCTCTGGTCGTCCTTCATGGTCGTCGACGTGACGGAGTACGCCATCCTCACGCGCCTGGGGAGGGTGGTCCGCGTCGTCAGGGAGCCGGGCCTCGGCGTCAAGCTCCCGTATCCCCTCGAACGGGTGATCCGCCTGGACCGGCGCCTGCTGACCTTCAAGCCCGGGAGTGCCGAGTACCTGAGCGACGACAAGAAGAATCTCGTGATCCACAGCCTCGTGACCTGGCGGATCGCGAACCCGGAGCGGTTTCTCGCGACGGTGGGCGGGCGAGCGGCCGCCCAGGAACGGGTCGCCGATCTGGTGCTCACGAAGATCGGCGCCGTCGTCGGCAGCCATCCCGCCTCGGCCCTCGTCGGGGTCGATGGGCAGGCCTCGCGGTTCAGCCAGGTCATGGACCGGATCCTGACGGAGGCTCGCGACAGGGCGCTCGCGGATTACGGCGTCGACCTCGTCGACGTCCGGCTCCGCCAGCTCGGGCTGCCGGAGCAGAACCGGGCCAACGTCTTCGCGCGCATGCAGGCAGAGCGGGGCAAGATCGCGATGAAGTACCGCTCCGAGGGCGAGCGAGAGTTCAAGAAGGTCGTCGCCCAGGCCGAGCACGAGAAGACGCGAACCGTGGCGGAGGCGTACCGCGAGGCGGAGCGGGCCAAGGCCGAAGGGGACGCCCAGGCCATGCGGATCTACGCCGAGGCCTTCGGCAAGAACCCCCAGTTCTACAAGTTCCGGCGCACCCTCCAGGCCTACGAGAAGATCCTCGACGCCAACACCACCGTCTTTCTCCCGGCGGACGCGGAAATCTTCCAGATCCTGAACAGCCGGAGATCCGGCGTGGGGAAGTAGGCGATGGACCCGCGAGGCGAGGACTCCCGAGGGGAATCCGCAGGCGGGACGCCGGACGCCGCTGGCGCCGGGGGGCCGGCGTCCAGGGGGCCGGAGACCGGCCACCCGGTGCCGGGGACTCCGGAGGCCGGGCGGCGCTCGCGGCTGACCCGCTACGTCTCCGGCCGCAGTGGCCGATGGCTCGCCGGGCTCGGCGCCCTGGTCGTCGCGGGCTACCTGCTGACCGGCGTCTTCACGGTGGCCGCGGACCAGCAAGCGGTGGTGCGCCGGTTCGGGCGGGTCGTGGGCCGCCTCGGACCCGGCATCCACTACCGCTTCCCCCGGCCCGTGGATCGGGTCGACGTTCTCCGCACCACCACCGTCATGAAGACCGGCGTCGGGTTCGAGCTGCCGGAGGGCGAGGGGCAAACCGTGACCGGCATGGAGATCATGACCGGCGACACCAACATCATCAGCGTGGCACTGGCGCTCCAGTACGTCGTCCGCAACCCGGCCGCGTTCCTCTTCGAGGTCGAGAACCCGCCGGCCCTCATCGGCAGCGTGGCCGAGTCGGTGCTGACGGAGACCGTTCTCGGCATGCCCGTCGACGAGGTCCTCACCACCGGGCGCCTGGCGATCCAGGATCGCGTCAAGGTCCGCACCCAGGCGATCCTCGACCGCTACGGCAGCGGTGTCCTGCTCACCTCCGCCAGCATCATGGCGATCACCCTCGACAGCTCGGTGGCCCAGGCCTTCCAGGACGTCGCCAACGCGGGCGCCGATCGCGAGCGCAAGATCAACGAAGGCCGCGCCTACGCCAACGACCTCCTGCCCAGGGCGCGGGGCGAGGCCCGCTCGACGGTGCTCGCCGCCCAGAGTTACCGGGATCAGCGGGTCGCAGAGGCCGTCGGCAACACCACGCGCTTCCTCGACCTGCTCGCCGAGTACGCGAAGGCGCCCGAGGTCACCCGGACGCGCCTCTACTTCGAGGCGATGGAGAAGATCCTGCCCCGGGTGAAGAAGTACGTCATCGATTCCGAGCACGGCCAGAAGCCGGTCAATCTCCGCCTCAGCCCGCCTCAGCCGTGACCCTGCGACATGAGTCGGGGCGCATTCCGCGAAGAGGTCAAGACGAGGGCTTCGCCCGCGCCGGCCAGGCGGCCGTGTCAAAGCCTTCAGGCAGGCGGCTGAAGTCGCGCGGGATGCTGGCCGGTGGCGATAGAATCGAAGCGATGCCCGACGAGTCGTCCGACCAAGCCGCCGAGCGGCTGCGCCTCGCGCTCGAGCTGTGCGCGGTCGGGGAAGCGATGATGCGCCAGCGACTCCGGCGCGAGCATCCCGATGCCGACGAGCCGGAGATCGAGCGCCGCCTGACGGAATGGTTTCTGGAGCGGCCCGGTGCCGAGGGCGGTGATGCCGTCGGCAGGCCGGTGTCGTGGCCGCGCCCGGATCGCTGAGCCGGGTCGAAACCGCTCTCAAGCGGATCCAGGGCGACCTCGAGGGCCTCGACCGTCGCTGGGCGCTCCTGGGTGGCCTGGCGGTCTCGGCCCGGGCGGAACCGAGATTCACGCGCGACGCGGACCTTGCGGTCCTCGTGGCCGATGACCGTGACGCTAAGCGGCTCGTGCTCGTGCTTCGGGATCGCGGCTACCGGGTCATCTCGGCGATGGAGCAGGAGGCGACCGGGCGCCTGGCCGCGGTCCGGCTGGCGCCGCCGGGCGAGATAGAGCAGGGTGTGGTTGTCGACCTCCTGTTCGGGTCATCGGGGATCGAGCCGGAAATCGTCATGGCGGCGGAGCCGCTCGAGATCCTGCCCGGGCTCCGCGTTCCCGTCGCTCGACTTGGCCATCTGCTCGGGCTCAAGCTGCTCGCGCGCGACGACCGCACTCGGCCGCAGGACCGCGCCGATCTCGTCGCCCTCCTCGCCCGGGCGGATCGGGCGGCGATCGATCTGGCTCGGAACGCGCTCACGCTGATCACGAACCGCGGCTTCCATCGCGGGCGGGACTTGCTCGCCGATCTCGACTCACTGATCGCCCAGGGGAGCGGGTAGGCGGAGGCACCGAATACGAGCCGAGCCCTCGGCGCCACCGCGAGAGCCTGACCACGCGCGTTCCGGAGCATCGGAAGACTCGACGTCCGAGAGGGGCCCCCTCGCCCCGGTGAGGCCACGGCACCGCCAGGCTGCCCGCCCGGGCAATCACTTGACTTCCGGGAGGGTTTCCCGGAGCCTGGCAACGACGATGGCGACGCTGCTCGCGCCCGCGGGAAGCCCGGAAGCCCTGGAAGCCGCCCTCGATGCCGGCGCCGATGCGGTGTACGTGGGCTTGAAGGGCTTCAGCCGGGGCGGGGCCCGGGGCGAGCTCGACTGGGACGAGCTGGCCCGGGGCGCTGGGCTCTCGGCCAGCCGGGGAGCGGAGACCCAGGTCGCTCTCAACACCATCCCCAGGCCGGGGGAGCGCGCCCGGCTCCTCGATCAGGTCCCCCGCCTGCTCGCCCTGGGCGTGCGGACCCTGATCGTCAACGACCCGGGAATCCTGGCGGCGCTCCGCCGCGAGTTTCCCGGGCTCGCGCTGACGGCCAGCATCGGCTGCGGCGCCCAGACCGAGGCGGACGTGGCGTTCTTCAGGGAGATCGGGGCCGGCGCGGTGGTGCTGCCGGGGACGATCGGCCCCGCCGAGGCGGAGGCCTGCTGCCGGGTGCGAGGGATCGCCGTCGAGATCATGCTGCACATGGTCGAGGAGTTCGTGCTCCTCGGGAAGTGCTGGATGCCGAGCTACGTCCATCTGAAACCCACGGCGATGCCCGGAGCGGGCGAGGGGGCGCTGCGCCAGACCGGCAGCATGAAGCGCGGCGGCGTCGGCGCGTGCTTCAGGATTTGCCAGGAGCCCTGGCGGCTTGAGAATGCCCGCGGACTGACGGCGGAAGTGACGTTTCCGAGCCGGCAGCTCAGCCGGCTCGACGACGTGCGGGGATACCTGTCGGCCGGTGTCGCGGTGCTGAAGCTCCAGGGCCGGAGCCTCCCGCCGCACCTGCTCGGCCCGCTGGTGGCACGATACCGCCGCGCGATCGACGCCGCGCTCGGACAGGAGCCCCCCCCCGACTTTCCGGAGCCGGCGCTCCTCCCGTCGTGGACCGTGGTGGGACGTTGACCGCATTCGAGCTCAACACCTCGATCTCGAACCTCGGAGACCTGCGCGCCTCCGATCTCGGTCCCTATGATGCCGTCTACCTCGGCAACATCTTCTGCCGGCTCTACGAGGCGAACTTCCTCGAGCGGCCGGCGGACCTCGGGGAGGGCCTGCGCATCGTGCGGGATCAGGGCAAACGCGCCTACCTGACCACCTACGCCGCGCCGCGCAACGACTTCCTGCCCCGGCTGCGGAAGGTGCTCGAGACGGCGGCGGCCGAGGGGGCGGAGGCGGTCGAGGTGCACAACCTCGGCGTCCTCAAGATCGTTCACGACGAGTTCCCGGGGCTGCCGGTCCACGTGGGGGGCTTCGCCAACGTGTACACCGACGCGGGCGCCGAGGTCCTCAAGGGCTTCGGAGCGGCGCGCATCACCCCCAACTACGAGCTCCACCTCGACGAGGTCGACCAGATCGCGCGCGACTGCGGGATCGCCATGGAGCTGCTGGTCCACGGGAAGATGCCGCTCGGCGTCTCCGACTATTGCTTCCTGCTCGAGTACGAGGACAAGTGGGGCATCAGGTGCCCGGACCTCTGCCAGCAGGACCTCTTCCTCCGCAAGGAGGACTGGGGCATGAAGTCCGTCGGCAAGGGCGTGCTGAGCGGCAAGGACGTCTGCATGCTCGACCACCTGGCTCGCCTGCTCGGCGGCGGCCACCGCCATTTCAGGATCGAGGCAGTCTCGGAGACTCCCGCGTATCGCCACGAGGTCGGCCGGGTCTACCGGGAGGCGCTTGGGCAGGCGCTGTCCGGCGAGTACCGGCAGGACGAGACGTGGTGGGAGACCGTGCGGAGGCACTCGCGGCTCGGCCTCTGCAACGGCTTCTACTTCGGGACGAGCGGCATGGATTACCTGGGTGCCGGACCGGGCGCCGCGGCCGCCTTCCTCCAGATGCCGCGGCCGGACCCATGACCGGAGCCGCTCGACCATGCACCGCTCGCGACGCGGGCGTTCGCACCCGCGTCGGACCTCGGGCCGCCAGCCGGGCGGCGGGCTGACAGGAGAAGGGGAATACCATGCTCGAGTTGCTCGCTCCCGCCGGAAGCATCGCGATGGTGGAGGCGGTCGTGGCCAGCGGCGCCGACGCGGTCTACGTGGGGCCGCGCGGCTGGAGCCGCCGGCGTGACGCCTACGAGCTGGACGACGGGGACGTCAGGCGGTCCATCGAGATCTGCCACGCCGGCGGTGCCCGGTGCCGCATCGCCGTCAACACGAACATGCAGTCGCGCGAGATCCCGCCGATGCTCGAGAAGATGGAGCGCTTCGTCGAGTGGGGGGCGGATGGCGCCATCCTCACGGACATCGGGGCGATCGCGGCGATCCACCGGCGCTTCCCCGCGCTGACGATCCACGCGAGCATCGGCGCCAACATCCTGAACGACGAGGACGTGCGCTTCTACCGGTCGCTCGGCGTCTCCCAGGTGGTGGCGGACACGAAGCTCACGCTCCGGGAGCTGGCCTCGCGCAAGGAGCAGATCGACGTCGGAATCGAGGTGCTGATCCACGCCAACAAGTGCTACACATACCTCGGCAAGTGCTGGATGTCGCCCTATCACCACCTCGAGCGCACGACCGACGCCTCGGGCAAGGACCTCTTCAAGGGGAGCCCGAACCGCGGCGGTCTCGACTACCGGGTGTGCCTGGAGGCGTGGGAGCTGTACAGCGGGGACCGGCGCCGGGAGCCGCGCGTCGCCCTCAAGAACGACGCGTTCTTCCTGCTCGAGGACATCCCGCGGCTGATCGACCTGGGCGTCCACTGCCTGAAGGTCCAGGGCCGCGAGTACCCCGTCGACCTCGTGGGCCGGATGGTCCGGTTCTACCGCGACCTGATCGACGCCTACACCGCTCACCTGGAGGACCGGCCGTTCGATCTCGGGCCCTGGCGCGAGCGCCTGGCCTCGGTCGAGACGGCCCGTGACGGTGTCCGCACCGAGGGGACACGGCTCCTCTTGGTCGAGGCGCGCCGGCCTGCCTGAGCCCTTCTCCGCCTCGATCGGCGGACTGCGTGAGTGCGGTTCCCTGACTTGCGTGAGTGCGCTGCCGGCCGAGCCGGTCGGCCGACGGGAGGTCGCGGCGCTACTTCGCTGCCGCGTCCTTGAATGTCCGCACGTATTCCGTAAGCTGCCACCGCCTCTCTTCCGGCAGGAACATGCCCCAGGCCGGCATGCCGCCCCACCCGTTGCTGATCTTCCAGAACAGCTCGCCCTCCGTCTGCGCCTGGACGATCGGCGCGCCGATGTTGACTGCGGGAACGCCCTGCTTGAGGACCACGTATCCCTTGCCGTCGCCCGCTGGCCCGTGGCATCCGTCGCAGTAGATCTCGTAGGTGGTCTTGCCGGCCTGGATCACGTTGGGCGTGATCGGGAACGGCGGCTTCAGCTCCTTCGCCTCCGGCGGTGCCACCCAGCGCGTGATCAGGCACTTCGCATAGGCCTGGGCGAGCTCGGCGTTGTGGCAGGCGGTGCAGGCCAGGATCGGCTTGGCGCAATCCACCTCCCTGGCCGGAGTGTCCTGGGCGCGGCTCGCCGCCGCCGCCGACAGGGCGAGCACGGCCACCGCTGCCCCGACGATCCATCGACCTCGACGTGTCATAAGTTCCCCCTTTGGCGGACCCTCGGGCCGCGCCGTCGCGAATTCGCGCGCCGGCGCCGGACGGTCGGCGCAGGCGCCAGTCTGCACCCGCGGGCGCGCCCGCGAACATGATGTGGATCATAGCTCAGGCGCGGCGCCGCCGGCGCCAGCGTCGGGCGTCGCCCCAGACGGCGCCGAGGACCGCGAGCACCATGACCGGACCCGTGTCGATTATGAACAGCGCGCGGCGCCGGGTGGCCCGCAGCCCTTCCGCCTCGTCCCGGATGGTGGCGAGGTGCCCGAGCCCGTCCGCGTACGGAATGGAAGAAGACGGCCAGGCGCTTGAGGCCCGGCACGACCTCGAGGAAGCCCACGAGCCGCCGCCGCGTGGCCTCGGCGTCGGCGCTGGCGACCCCGGTGAGAGCCCCACCGGCTCCAGGAGCGAGGCCACGAGCTTGCTCGCGACCGGATCCGCCACGGGACAGAAGACGACCGGGGTGCTCGGGGCGAGCTGGTGCGCGGTGTGTGTCGCCTGACCGAACACCGCGACGATCGCGTCCACCCCCTCGTGGACGGCGGCCGCGACGATTGCCCTGGCCTCGTCGGGGGCGCGGGCGCGGACGTCGACTCGGACCTGCGAGGCGTCGCTGAAGCCACCGGCCTGGAGCCCTTCCGAGACGCCGGCCACCCGCGTGCCGTAGCTGTCGGGGGGGCCGACGACGAGCACGCGAGGGGACCGGCCCGGCGACAGCCCCTCGCGCCGGGAGCGTCGCGGCGAGAGCGGTGATGGCGAGCCCGGCGAGCGCCCGGACAGCGCCGGCACCTCGTCCAGCGTGGCGTCGGGGTGGTAGCGGATGCCTCCCTTGCTCGGGCCTCGCGCCGTCGAGTGGCAGACGCGCCATCTCACCACATCTCCCTTGCGGAATCGCCCCGGCGCGGTGGCATGGCCCGGGGCCGGATGACCCGCGTCATGGCAACGCACCGGGAGACCATCGGGGCAGTTGCTGCCTTCCTCGAACTCGACAGCGACGCCGGACTCCCGTAGCGCCCGACGCGGTCTGGACCCCGGCCCCGTCGGGAAAGGGGGGCGTGCCGAATCCGCCGCAGGGGGTGCACGAGGGCCGCAGGGACGTCGCTGGGCCGGCCGGCTTCCGCGGCCGCACATCGCGTTGCGGTGGATGGCGCACTGGCCTCGGTCGGGCCTCGGGAAGTGGTGGCCCGTTGCGGATCGCCATCTGATATGCTGCGTCTGCGTCGCCTCCGGCTGGCTGCGGCCGCCTGGCGGCTGGGGAGCACGCGGCGGGCCTGTCCCCTCCGATACCCGGCGAGGCTGGGTGTCCGGGGCGCCAAGGGACCGCTCGAGCCAGGAGGGCCAACGGCGTGGGAGCCAGCGCAGTGTGGGAGCGTGAGAGCCTGGGGTGCGAGAGCGCCGCCCCTCTATCGCGACGGGCCGGCAAGGTGGAGCGACTGGCGCCGGAGGCGAGGGCGCCACCGGGTGGCCGCGACGTATCCCAGGAGTCTCTAATCTAATCTCTAAACGTTGCCAGGGGGAGGCAGGGATGGGCACCTATTTCAGCGATCGGGAGTTCGCACAGGTCGAACCGGCGGAGAACGCGTTTCATTCGCCGATTCCCACGCAGGTCATCTCGAACGGGGAATTCAATCCCCCACCGCAGACGCCCCAGCAGAAGCAGGTCGAGGCCCGTATCAAGGAGTTGGCCGACACCTATGGCGCGAAGCTGGGCATGGATCGCCGGCGGTTCCTCCAGACCGCCAGCGGCATGGCCGCGGCCTTCGTGGCCATGAACAACGTGTTCGGCAAGGTGTTCGACGTCTCCGAGGCCGAGGCGGCCGACCCCATGGTGGCCCAGGCCCGCGCCGATGGGACCAAGGGCCAGTTCATCATGGACGTGCAGACGCACTGGGTGCGCGACGATTACAACCAGGAAGGGTTCGTCGGCTTCCTGAAGGCGGTCAACGACCTCGAGAAGAGCGGGCTCGACCCCAGCAAGATCAGCGTGTATAACGTCAAGTTCGAGAACTACGTCCGGCAGATCTTCCTCAACAGCGACACGGCCGTGACGGTGCTGAGCGGCGCGCCCTTCGACGACAAATCGTGGGAGTTTCTGACGAACCAGGCGATCGCGGAAGGCGTCAGGATGGTCAACACGACCGCGGGCAGCACGCGGATCCTGGGGCATGCCGTGATCAGGCCCGGGCAACCGGGCTGGATGGACGAGGTGGACCAGGCCCTGGCCGAGCGGCCGCCGGCCAGCTGGAAGATGTACACGATCGGCGACCCGCTCTCGGCCAAGACCAAGTACCCGTTCCGGCTCGACGACGAGAAGCTGATGTACCCGTTCTACGAGAAGGCCGTCAAGGCGGGGATCCGCACCGTGTGCATCCACAAGGGGCTGATGCCGTCGGACTACGAGGAGAGCTGGGCCGGCGTCTGGAAGTACCAGACCGCCTGGGATCTCCCCAAGGCGGCCAAGGACTGGCCACAGATCAACTTCGTCATCTACCACGGGTGCTTCCGTGCCTTCATGGACGCGCCAGGGGCGGCCCGCGCCGAGTTCGAGAAGACGGGTGACATCAAGTGGGCGACCGAGCTCTCCCGGGTGCCCGAGAAGAGCGGCACCCAGAACGTCTACGCGGAGATGGGGACCAGCTTCGCCACCACTGCGGTGATCGATCCCCGCTTCGCGGCGGCGCTGCTCGGCACGTGGGTCAAGGGCCTCGGTTCGAGCAACGTGGTCTGGGGCACCGACTCGGTCTTCCACGGCTCGCCGCAGTGGCAGATCGAGGCCTTGCGCCGGCTCGAGATTCCGGAGGATATGCAGAAGAAGTGGGGCTTCGCACCGCTCGGCGGGGCCACCAGCGCGGCGAAGAACCAGATCCTCGGGCTCAACTCGGCCCGCATGTACAACATCAACGTGAGCGCCAGCTATCCACGGTTCACCGAGGACAAGTTCGCGCAGCTCAAGAAGGAATACCGGCCGGCCGGCACGCTCGACTGGCTGCGCGAGAACGCGGCGCACGGGTGGATCCGGCGGCGCGCGTAGTCACCCGCCCGAGCGCTCCCTGCCCCACCCGTCGCCGACGCGACGGGTGGGGCAAGGGGGGCCGCCCAACCGTCGCCTACTTGGCCGTCGCCAGGTAGGCGACGATCTTCCGGCGCACCGCGTCGCCCACTGCGATCTCTTGCGGCGCGGCCGCTGGTGCTCGATCGCGATGTCGGCGAGCGCATGGGCCATGTCGCGCAACTCCACCCAGCAGGTTGCATTCTCGAACCGCGACAGCCTCGGCGGCGAGGCCAAGGCCCTCCCGTCCAGCGGATCGCGCCCGACGACGAGCTTGTGCACCGGATCGTCGGCCAGCCGGGCGGCGTCGTTGCAGTCCGCGTAGCCACCCGCGAGGCCGAAGACGCGGCACCTCCGAGCGACTCGATGGCTCTTCTCTTTCATCCTTCGCGAATTTTCCGGGCTAGCTAGCTAGCTAAACTTCCTGGCAATTCTGTCAAGGGGAGAAAATTCACAAAGTTAGGGCCACCGAGTTAGAGCCACCATAGGGAGCGGGATAAAGGCGGCGCAGACTCGCCCCGGAACCCCGGGGAGTGTGCGCCGCGGACGAACGCGAGTCCCTCGGTTCACTGGCACCGGAAGTTCACACAGGACTGGCCCTGCCCACAGACCCTTCCGCATGCGCCACAGTTGCTCCGGTCCGAGTCGATCCGTGTCTCGCACCCGGTGATCCGGCGCCCATCGCAGTCGGCGGTGCCGTGGACGCACCGGAAGACGCAGTCGTCGGGGCCACACTGGGGAACGATGTTCGGCCAGGCCTCGCATCGATTCCAGCAGGC
>CAZWXA010000033.1:0-2550 GCA_964637755.1 uncultured bacterium
TTCTCCTCGAGGATGTCGTCGATCTCGTCGAGGAGCTTGTCGACGTCCTCCTTGATCTTCTTCCCCTTCTTGGCGATCTCGGGATTTGCGGTCCCGGCGTCGCCGCCGTCGCTCGGCCTGCTCGGACGCGTTTCCTTCCGGGTCTGCTCTGCCATTGGACCGATCGCCTCCTGGCCCCTCACGGGACCGGCGCCGGGGCTAGACAGTCGGGAGTACGATCCCCTGCTGGCCCTGGTACTTCCCCTGCCGGTCCGCATAGGACACGAGGCAGGGCTCATCAGCCTCGAAGAAGAGGACCTGGGCGATCCCCTCGTTTGCGTAGATTCTAGCAGGGAGCGGGGTCGTGTTCGACACTTCCAGCGTCACGAAGCCCTCCCACTCCGGCTCGAGGGGCGTGACGTTGGTGATGATGCCGCAGCGCGCGTAGGTGCTCTTGCCGACGGTGATCGTCATCACGTTGCGCGGGATCCGGAAGTACTCGATCGACCGCCCGAGGGCGAAGGAGTTCGGCGGGATGATGCACACCTCGCCCTCGAAGTCGACGAACGACCGCGGGTCGAAGTGCTTTGGATCGACGATCGAGTTGTTCACGTTGGTGAAGATCTTGAACTCGGTCGCGATGCGGATGTCGTACCCGTAGGAGGACAGCCCGTAGGAGATCGTCCCCTCGCGGACCTGCTTCTCCTCGAACGGGCTGACGAGCCCCGTGCTGAGTGCCATGTGCTTGATCCACCGGTCGCTCTTGATCACGCGCGAATCCGCCGCCATCGTAGCGTTCGGGCCGACGCCGCGTCAAGGCGACCACGGAGGCCGGCGCGGGTGACGCTCGCTTCGCGGCCCTCCGGGAGGAGCCGGTCGCGGGGGGAACGGCGCCGGGTCGGCGGGCCAGCCGCGACCCGCACGGGCGTCAGCAGACCTCGGCCACGGCCCCCGTGGGCTCGACCTCGAGCACACGGGCCACGCCGTGGACACCACCCTCGGCGAGTGCCCCGGACATGGCCCGCGCGACCCGCTCGGCATCCTCGGCGACGGCGGCGAGCAACGAGGGCCCGGCCCCGCTCAGCACGCATCCGAGCGCACCGGCCTCCCGCGCCGCCGCCCTGACCGCGGGCATCCAGGGAAACAGGGCCACGCGGTACGGCTGGTGCAAGCGGTCGTCCATGGCCACGTTGAGCAGGTCCGCCCGCTTGACCTGCAGGCTGGCGAGCAGGAGGGCGACGCGCTGGACGTTGAACACCGCGTCGGCTCGTGGCACGCTCGCCGGCAGCACCGCGCGCGCCTCGGCCGTCGCGCTCGTCACCTCGGGAATCAGCACCACCAGCTGGATGTCCGCCGGTACGGGCAGCGCGAGCGCGACGACGCCCGCGTCCGTCTCGCAGGACACGGTGAGCCCGCCGTACAGCGCGGCCGCGACGTTGTCGGGGTGCCCCTCGGCCCTGGCGGCCAGGGCGAGGATCGCGGCGCGATCGAGCGGCGCCCCGAGCAGCTCGTTCCCGCCGAGGAACCCCCCGAGCCAGGCGGCGGCGCTCGAGCCGAGACCGCGGCTCAACGGGATCCGGTTCACGCACTCGATCGCCACGCCCACGAATGGACGCCCGGCTGCCTCGAAGACCGCCCGCACGGCCCGGGCGACGACGTTGTCGTCGCCCTCGGAGAGCTGGCCCTCGCCCTCGCCGCGAATCGAGACCGTGACGCCGTCGGCCTCGACCACGGTCAGCTCGTTGTGGAGGGCCAGCGCCAAGCCGAGCGTGTCGAAGCCGGGCCCGAGATTGGCCGAGGTGGCGGGAACCCGGACGCGGACTCTCACGCGACGCTTTCTACTTCGCGCTACTTCGCCCCGAGGAGGGACTCGATCGCGCCGTAGGCGGGTTTCGTGTCCCACGCGCGGGGCCCGATGGCGAGGGCGCTCATGTTGCCGCGGCGGTCGATGAGAAAGCTCGACGGCAGGGCCCGCACCCCGTAGCGCTCGGCCAGGGCCATCTTGGGATCGTGGCCGATCGGGAACGTGAGCTTGTTCTGCTTGACGAACGGCGCGACCACGACGAGCTCCGAGTCCACGGACATCGCCAGGACGACGAACCCCTTGTCCCGGTAGCGCTGGTACAGGCGCTCCATCGCCGGCATCTCCTCGCGGCAGGGCGGACACCAGGTGGCCCAGAAGTTGAGGAAGATCACCTTGCCGCGATGGTCGGCGAGCTTGACCGCCTTGCCGTCCGGTCCGGGAATGGTGAAGTCCTGCGCCGGCTTGGTGCGGGCGGGCTTGATCAGGTCGAGCGCCTTGAAGGGATCCTGCGCTGCCGCGAAGCCGGGCCCGAGCATCGCGAGCGCACAGACCGCAGTGACGACGCCTGGGAGGGTCATGGCCGCAGTATACCGTGATCCGGCATTCCTCACTTCGCGGCATGCCGAGCGGTCGCCCGGCGGGGAGGAAGCCAATGATCCGGCGGTCGGCCGGGTTCGGCAGCTTCTCACATCGGCGGCTTGGTGCCGCTCTTCCCGACCACGAGCGCGGGGCTCACCATGCGCTCATCCGGTGCCGTCGGCGCGAGG
>CAZWXA010000033.1:2650-17188 GCA_964637755.1 uncultured bacterium
CTTCGAGACCGGCGGCCGACCTGGGCTACTATGGTCTGCGACGAGAGGGCGTGTCCACGAGCCCGTCCACGCTTCGCGGCGCCGGCGATCGCATCGCAGTCGGTCAGCGGGTCCGGATCGTGTCCTTCCGACCCCCCTCTCGGGTCGGCCTTGGAGAATCGCGAAAATCAGAGTCGCGAAAATCAATTGAGACAATGCGGTCCGCACCGATGACTTCGGGAGGCCGCGGGGTGATGCCGCCAGCGGAGGGCGCTCCGGGCGAGGAGGACCGGCCGTGACAGAGACTCTCAGCCGGGACGGCGATGCGACGCGCGGCATCGCGCGCGGTCTCACCGACTACGGCGATCCCGATTTCAGCCTGTTCATCCGCGGGGCCTATGCCCGCGGCGCCGGGCTCACTGCCGAGGATCTCCGACGGCCGGTCATCGGCATCGCCCAGACCTGGAGCGAATTCAACCCGTGCCACCGCCACTTCCGCGAGGTCGCCGAGGCCGTCAAGCGGGGCGTCCTGCAGGCCGGCGGGCTTCCCCTCGAGTTCCCCACGATCTCGCTGGGCGAGATCTACCTCTCCCCCACCAGCATGCTCTTCCGGAACCTGATGGCCATGGACACGGAGGAGATGATCCTGAGCCAGCCCATGGACGGCGTCGTCCTCCTCGGCGGGTGCGACAAGACGCTGCCCGCGCAGCTCATGGGCGCCGCGAGCGCGGACCGGCCCGCGATCGTCGTCACCGCGGGCCCGATGCTGACAGGGCGGTACGAGGGCGCGCGGCTGGGCGCGTGCACGGACTGCCGGCGGTTCTGGGGCGAGCATCGCGCGGGCACGCTGGACGCCGCGGGTCTGGAGGCGATCCAGGGGGAGCTGTTCCCCTCGACCGGCACCTGCATGGTCATGGGCACCGCGAGCACGATGGCCGCGCTCACGGAGGCCCTCGGCATGACGCTGCCGGGCATGGCCGCGGTGCCGGCGCCGCTGGCGCGCCGGCTTCGACTCGCCGAGGCGGCGGGGCGGCGGATCGTCGAGATGGCCCGGGAGGATCTCCGGCCCTCGGCGATCCTCACCCGGGCGGCGTTCGAGAACGCGGTCCGCGTTCTGATGGCGATCGGCGGATCGACGAACGCGGTCGTCCATCTCCCGGCGATTGCCGGACGGGTGGGCGTGCCGCTCGATCTCGACGACTTCGACCGCATGGCGCGGACGACGCCGCTCGTGGCCAACGTCCGGCCATCCGGTGCCTACCACATGGAAGACCTGGCCGAGGCGGGCGGCATCCCGGGCGTCATGAAGGTGCTCCGCCCGCTCCTCCACCTCGATGCGACCACCGTGCTGGGCCAGACGCTCGGGGCGGTGCTCGACGCGGTGTCCGAACCCGGGAGCTGGCAGGAGGTCATCACGCGCCTGGACCGGCCGCTCAGGCCTGAGGGCGGGCTGGCGATCCTCCGCGGCACCCTGGCTCCGGACGGGGCGGTGCTCAAGGTGTCCGCCGCCACGCCCGCGCTGCTGCAGCAGCGCGGGCGAGCGTGCGTCTTCAACGATCTGGCCGACCTGGCGGCGCGGGTCGACGACCCGGCGCTGCCCGTCACTCCCGGCAGCGTCCTGGTCCTCCGGAATGCCGGCCCGATCGGCGCCCCCGGCATGCCGGAAGCGGGCTCCCTGCCGATCCCGAAGAAGCTCCTGGCGGCTGGCGTCCGCGACCTCGTGCGCATCTCCGACGCCCGGATGAGCGGTACCGCCGGGGGAACGGTGGTCCTCCACGTCGCGCCCGAGGCCGCCGTCGGTGGACCACTGGCCCTCGTCCAGGACGGCGACGAGATCAGCCTCGACACTGGCGCGCGCCGCCTGGACCTGCTCGTGCCGGAGACGGAGCTGGCGCGGCGGCGCGCCGCCTGGCGTCCGCCGTCATCGGCGCCGCGCCGGGGATACCGGCGGCTCTTCGTCGAGCACGTGCTCCAGGCCCCCGAGGGCTGCGACTTCGATTTCCTCCGCGCGCCAGGGCGCGGGTGACGGAGGCGAGGCGAGGCCCGCCCTCACTGGCTCGACCCGAAGTCGGGACGGCAGACGGCGCGGTAGTTGCACCAGCGGCAGAGGCGGAGGTCCTCGGTCAGTTCGAAGTTGTCGATGACGGCGACGTTCGCCTCCGGGTCCGCGAGATACGCATTCATCGAGCGGATCGAGAAGCGGACCCGCTCCCGGATCGCCTCGAGCCGGCCGTCATCCCAGTGCACGTCGGTCACGACGCCCTCGCGGAGATTCACCTCGAGCAGGTCGACGCGGTCGGGCGGCTGCCTGAGCACCTCGTGGGCGTAAAGGGCGTAGCAGCCGAGCTGGAACGCGCTCGCCTCCGGGGCCGACGCGCCCGTCTTCCAGTCGACCAGGACGAGGCGGTCTTCCTCGCGCCAGTAGCCGAAGTCCGGGGCCACCCAGATCGGCGTGCCGTCGAGCTCGAAGGCGTTGGAGGAATACTCGACCAGCCAGTGCTCGACGGGGGTCCGCCGGATCTCGGCGAGCAGCGGGAGGCGAAAGAAGTTCCGCATGCAGGTCATGACGTTCTGGCGCAGTGCCTGCCACGCCTCCGCCTTGATGTCGAGCGCGTACTCGTGCTCGAACAGGGCAACCGTCTTGGGATGGTCCCGGTATCGTCCCGCCCTCGAGCTCCGCCAGTCCTCGCGCATCCGCTCGACGATGTCGCGGATCAAGGGTTCCTGCGGCAACTCGTGGCCCTGGGCCATCGCCTTGAGGACCATCTCGATCGCGTCGTGCACCACCCGGCCCGCCCACTGCTGGCGCGACGAGAGCTGCTTCAGGATGTAGAGCCGGCGCGTCGCCTCCGGCGCGTCCATCTCCCAGCCGCCCCAGGACCCGTAGTACTGGTAGAAGTATCTCCGGCGGCACTCCTGGAAGGTGTGGTCACGGCTTCGCGACCAGGAAAACGTGTTGGTCAGGTCGGGCATGGCCCATTCTACGCCACTCGCGGCGCGAGCGAGCCTGCGTCCCGCACCGCTCTGGTGTTGATGCCGGGGGCAACGGGGACTCCGTCTCGCCGCCGAGCCGGTCGCGGTTCGGCGCGGGGTGATCGCTCTCTCCACCCGCGCCCCCGACGCGGCGCCACGAAGGGCTTGAAGGCACCGGTGCGCAGTGCTAGCCTTGGCCGCGCCATCGCACGCCTCGCCGAGATCGGGTCGAGTCGGAAGCGAGTGCCGTCCGACGGGTCACCGGGAACCTGGGCAGCAGCCCGTCGTTCCCATGGAGAGCGAGAACTCATGGGCGCCGGCGCCGCGCGGCCGGTGGCCGCCGGGCGCCGCGCACCGGCGGCCTGGGCAGACTCGACGACGCTCCGGGTCCCCCGGCGCGACTGCGCGACCCGGGGTCCGGTGGCCGACATCCGATACCCGTGACTCGATTTGCCGAAGGAGGCACTCGATGCTGAGACGCGCGCTTCTCCTGGTTCTGGCCGCCATCCTCGTCGCCCCCCTGACTGGACACTCGCAGGGAAAACCCATAAAGGTCGGCTTCCCGATCATCCTGTCCGGGGGCGGCGCCCTCTTCGGCGAGCCCGCCATGAAGGGCGCGCAGATGTTCGTGGAGGAGATCAACGCCAGGGGCGGCGTGCTGGGCCGGCCGATCGAGCTGCTCGTGCGCGATACCAAGGGCATCGCGGACGAGGCCGTGCGCGTCTCCCGCGAGCTGATCCTGAAGGAGAACGTCGACTTCCTCGTCGGCACGCTGACGTCGGCCGAGGGCCCCGCCGTCTCCGTCGTCGCCAAGGAGAACAAGGTCGTCTTCATCGCGCCGATCCCGAAGACCGACCAGCTCACGGCGCCGGACAAGCTCCATCCCTACGTCTTCCGCGTCGCCGCCACGACCACGATGGAAGGGCGGAGCGCCGCCGAGATCATGGCGAAGTGGAACGTCAAGCGGATCGCGACGGTCAGCCCCGACTACGCCTACGGCCAGGACGTGACCCGGGCCTTCGTCGAGCACCTCAAGCGGATCAAGCCCGGCGTGGAGATCGTCGACCAGCAGTGGCCCAAGCTCGGCGAGGCCGACTACACGCCCTTCATCAACGCCCAGATGGCCAAGAAGCCCGAGGCCGTCTTCTCCTCCCTCTGGGGCGGGCACTTCGTGACGTTTGCCAAGCAGGCCAAGCCCCTCGGCTACTTCGACGCCGTGAAGCAGAACGTCATGGCCGTCGGCGAGGCCGGCTCTCCCGAGTCCGGCAAGGCGCTCGGCAAGGACTATCCGGTCGGCATCTGGGGCAACTCCTACGACGCCTTCTACTGGGGCGTGTCGCCCGCGCACCAGGAGTACACGGCGCGGCTCTCGAAGTTCCTGAAGGACGAGTACCCGTCGTCCTGGGCGATCCAGGGCTACATCGGCATGCAGTTCCTCGCCGAGGCGGTGAAGAAGGCGGGCGCCACCGATTCGGACAAGGTCGCGAAGGCACTCCTCGGACTCACGGTCGACACGCCCGCCGGCAGGCTGACCATCCGGGAAAAGGACCATCAAGCCAACCGGGGCGAGCTCTACGGCAAGATGGTGATGGACCCAAAGTATCCCTTCGCCACCATGAAGCCGGTCACCTACGTCGATCCGACGAAGTTCATGGACTAGTCGCTCCCCCGGGAGGGGGGCCAGGCGCCCCCCTCCGTTCCCCATGCCCGACCTCTCCTTCCTGTTTCCGCAGTTCCTCGGCGGCCTCACGGCCGCGATGTTCCTCTTTCTGATCGCCTCCGGCCTGTCGCTGATCTTCGGCGTCCTGCGGGTGCTGAACTTCGCCCACGGCTCGTTTTACATGCTCGGGGCGTACCTCGCCTACCAGATCGTCCAGTGGGTGGGATTCGGGCCGGGGCGCTTCTGGTGGGCGGTGTTCGGGGCGGCCCTCGCGGTCGCCGTCCTCGGCGGGCTCATCGAGCGGCTCCTCCTCCGGCACCTGTACGACAAGGAAGAGCTGTACCAGCTCCTGTTCACCTACGCCATCGTCCTCATCGTCTCCGACGCGGCCAAGGTCAGCTGGGGCACGGGACAGCTCTCGGTCTCTCGCCCGCCGGGGCTGGAGGGTTCGTTCACGCTGGTCGGGACCGTGCTCCCGTACTACAACCTCTTCGTCCTCCTGCTCGGCCCGGCGATCGCGCTCGCCTTCTGGCTCCTCCTCACCCGGACCCGCGCGGGTCGGTTCATCCGCGCCGCCGTCCTCGACCGCGAGATGCTGGGCGCGCTCGGCATCAACGTGAGCCGGCTCTACACCGGCGTCTTCATGCTCGGGTCGTTCCTGGGCGGCCTGGGGGGCGCGCTCGTGACGCCGGTGAAGACGATCGTCCCCGGCATGGACGTCGAGATCATCGTCGAGGCGTTCATCGTCGTCGTGATCGGCGGGCTCGGCTCCTTCTGGGGCACGTTCCTCGGGGCCCTGATCTACGGCCAGGTGCTGGCCTTCGGCATCCTGATCTTCCCCCGCTTCTCGATCTTCTCGGTCTTCGCCCTGATGGCGGTCGTGCTGATCCTCCGTCCCTGGGGGCTCCTGGGCCGCCCGCTGAAGGCCTGAGCGTGCGGGGGCTGCCGCGGCTGCCGTGGGGGACGATCGTGACGATCGCGGCCCTCTTCGTCCCGGCGCTCGGCTCCCGCTTCTACACGTTCGTCGCGACCGACGTCGCCATCATGGCGCTCTTCGCCGTGAGCCTGAACCTCCTCCTGGGCTACGGGGGGCTGGTCTCGTTCGGTCACGCCGCGTACTTCGGGATCGGGGCCTATGCCTGCGGCATCCTCATGAAGCAGCACGGCGTGCCCTTCTCGGCGGCGCTGCCGGCGGCGGGACTCGTCGCCGGCGCCTTCGCCTTGTTCTTCGGCTTCTTCTGCGTGCGGCTGACCAAGATCTACTTCGCCATGCTGACGCTCGCCTTCGCGCAGATCGTCTGGGCGATCTGCTTCAAGTGGAACTCCGTGACCGGAGGCGAGCAGGGCATGCCCGAGGTGCCCTATCCCGATCTGGGCTGGGCCGCGAGCCTCCCCGTCCTGGGTGGGTACCGGACGAGCGACCACTTCTACATGCTGACGGTCGTCCTCGTCGCCGGCTGCCTCTGGCTCCTGCGCCGGGTGGTCCGGTCGCCCTTCGGGCGGCTCCTGATGACGATCCGGGAGAACCCCGAGCGCACCGAGTTCATCGGCGTCAACGTGCGCCGCCACATGCTCATCGCGTTCGTCATCGCGGGCCTCTTCGCCGGCGTCGCCGGGGGGCTCTTCGGCATCTTCAACCGCGGGGTCTTCCCGGACTTCGCGTACTGGCCGAAGTCCTCGGAGGTGCTGATCATGACGATCCTGGGCGGGATGGGCTACTTCTACGGCCCGGCCGTCGGCGCGCTGGTCCTCCTGGTGCTCAACCAGCAGATCACGTCGTACACGCAGTACTGGCCCTTCATCCTCGGCCTGCTGCTCATCCTCCTGCTCTTCGCCTTCCCCGGCGGCATCGTGGGCGCGCTGGGCCAGCTCGCGAGCCGCCTCGCCCGGGCGCGGCATGCTTGAGGTGCGAGGCGTCCGGAAGGCGTTCGACGGCTTCCAGGCCGTCGCCGGCGTGGACCTCACCGTCGCGGAGCGGTCGATCTGCGCGATCATCGGGCCGAACGGCGCGGGCAAGACGACCTTCTTCAACCTCATCACCGGCCACCTCCGGCCGGACGCGGGATCGGTCAGGCTGAAGGGCCGGGAGATCACGGGCCTGCCGCCCCACGACATCTGCCGGCTCCGGATGGCGCGGTCGTTCCAGCGCACGAACATCTTCCCGCGGCTCACGGTCTTCCAGAACGTCCAGGCGGCGTTCATCTCGCACCGGGGGCACGGCCTGAACTTCTTCTCGAACGTCGACCGCTTCTACCGCGCGGAGACAGAGACACTGCTCCAGTCGATCGGCCTATTCGAGCGAGGCCACGAGATCAGCGGCTTCCTCTCCCACGGCAACCAGAAGCAGCTCGAGCTGGGCATCGCGCTCGCGAGCGAGCCCGAGATCCTGCTGCTCGACGAGCCCACGGCCGGGATGTCGGCCACGGAGACCCGCGAGACGATCGCGTTGATCGAGCGCATCGTCCGCGACCACGGGCTGACCCTCCTCTTCACCGAGCACGACATGGACGTGGTCTTCTCGATCGCGCAGACGATCGCCGTCCTCCACCAGGGCCGCGTGATCGCCGAGGGGACGCCGGCCGAGGTGCGCGCGGATCCGGAGGTCAGGCGCGTCTATCTCGGGGAGCACGCGCCGTGATCCTGGACCTGCGGGAGATCCACACCGCTTACGGCCTGTCGCGCGTGCTCTTCGGCGTGTCGCTCCAGGTCAACGCCGGCGAGTGCGTCTGCCTGCTCGGCCGGAACGGCGTCGGCAAGTCGACGACCATGCGGAGCATCATGGGGCTCACCCCTCCGTCGTCGGGCCGGGTGCACTGGAAGGGGCGCGACATCACGGGCTGGGCGCCCTACCGTGTCGCCCGGGCCGGCATCGGCTTCGTCCCGGAGGACCGGCGGATCTTCGCCGACCTGACGGTGTGGGAAAACCTCGACGTGGCCGCGCGCGCCCGCCGCGACGCCGGCGGGGGCTTCACGATCGAGCGCGTGTTCGACCTCTTCCCGACGCTCGCCGGGCTGGCCGGCCGCAACGGCGGCTTCCTCTCGGGCGGCGAGCAGCAGATGCTGACGATCGCCCGCACGCTCATGGGCAACCCGGCACTGCTGCTCCTGGACGAGCCCTCCGAGGGCCTTGCCCCGCTCGTCATCGAGCACCTGGGCGGGCAGATCGCCCGGCTCAAGCGCGAGGGCCTGACGATCCTGCTGGCCGAGCAGAACGTGAGCTTCTCCCTCGGCCTCGCCGACCGCGTGTACGTCCTCGAGAAGGGCCACATCCGCTACCACGGCCCCGCGGCCGACCTGCGCGCCAACGAGACCCTGCGCCACGAACTGCTGGCGCTGTAGCCCAGCTGGGAGCGGGTCACGGCGGCGCCGTTTGCGGTTCACTGGTCTTGCGCGTAGCACAGGGCCAGGTCCATCCGCCGGGCCACCCTGTCCCGCAGCTCCTCCTTGCCCGGGTCGGCCGCGCTCCGCGCAGGGACGCCTCGGGCGACACGTCCTCGCGCTTCGCTCGACTGATCCGCGCTATGATCACCGCTATGTGGCGGGAGGGGTCCCCCAGGGTCCGGTCGAAGATGACATGCTCGCCCCGGCTCAGCACCCGGAAATCTGGCGCCAGCCTCACTTCGAGGACGTCCCCTCGGGATCAGCCGCTCCCCCGAGGCATGGAAAGTGGCGATCGCGACCTCGGCACAGTCGCAGGGCACGAGCGTCTCGACCCGAGCCCCCATCTCGCTCGCCGACTTGCCAGTGAACGTAAAGGCCAGGATCTCTGCCAGTCGCGCCGTCTTCCGGCCGATCAGCCAGGCAATCCGTCGGGTGCTCACCGTGGTCTTGCCGGTCCCCGCCTCCGCGGTGGTCCGCAGGAGTCCAGCGTCGTCGCTGGCCGCCTCGCGGTGGGCGCGGTTCAGACCGGCACGGACCGCGTTGTCCGTTTGGGGTGTGATAGTACCTGCCGAGGCTACCGACCTTCCTCGCGCCCGACACATCCCGCTCCGCCGGCTCTGGGACAAGAGGATAGTTGCCAATCGTTCTCGCGACTGAGCCGGCCAGAGCGAAGCCAGCCGACTCTCTCCGGTGGAAGAGAGGGCATCAGCGGGCCACAAATGAGTCGCACAATAATGCGCCGCTGGGCTAGACTTTCGGCGATGACAAGCTCCACCGAGCACGATCCGGAGGGGCGGGAACAGCACCGTCGGTTCGCCGTAATTACGGGGCTCGGAGTCGTCGCTCCGATCGGCGTCGGGTTGAACTCGTTCTGGAAGTCCGCGCTCGCTGGACACTCCGGGATAGGGTCACCTACCCAGTTCAACCCCAAGGGACTCCCAAAGTCTTGCCAAATGGTCGGGGAGGTTCGCGGCTTCGACCCAGAGCAGTGGAGTGCCAGCGCTAGGCACGCCGGACGATTCAGCCAGTTCGCGGTCGCCGCCACGAAGATGGCGCTGCAGGACAGTGGACTTGACGCGTCGAGCCTGGCGCCTGAGCGTCTACTCGTGTCCATCGGCACATCGATGAACGGTCTCGTTGATGTGCACGAGCCGAGCTTCTCGGCGTTTCTACGCGGTGAAGACGTAGTGCCCTGGACCGTGCTTGAGTATCCCGCGCACTCAGCAACAAGCCGTGTTGCCATGACAACTGGCGCACGCGGTCAAACAGCCAGTTTCGCAACCGCCTGCGCGGCTGGTCTGGATGCTATCGCCTGGGCGGCCGATCGCGTCACTACCGGCGAGGCAACTGCCGTGATCGCTGGAGGCACTGACACCCCACTCTCACGATACACTCTCACAGCGTTCCACCGCGTCGGCGTGCTTTCTGAGTGGACCGGGCCACCTAGTTCGGCAAGTCGTCCGTTCGACAAGCTTCGTAGTGGACTCGTGCTCGGAGAAGGGGCTGCCATCGTTATCGTAGAGGACGAAGAGCACGCGCTGAATCGAAGGGCACGTATCTATGCGCGCATTCTCGGTGTCGGGTCCGGAACTGAGGGTGAGCATCTGCGGAAGGTGGACCTCAGCGGTGCGACGGTCGCGCGCGTAGTGACGGCAGCTCTTCAACGTTCCGGCCTCGTCAACACCGACATCGATTATGTGTCGGCCCATGGCAACTCGATGATTGATTACGATATCGCAGAAACTGCCGGCTTAAAATCCGCCCTGGGTCGCCACGCTTGGAACGTCCCCGTATCTTCCATAAAGTCAATGTGCGGCCATGCCCTCGGAGCGGCAGGTGCCCTCCAAGCGGTAACGGCGTGTTTGGTCATTCATGAGCAGTGCATCCCGCCCACTATCAACTACGATAACCCCGACCCCAAATGTGACCTGGATTATGTTCCGAATACCATGCGCGTAGCCCGTGTTCGCCATCTAGTTATCCACGCGCACAGCATGGGCGGGTCGCATACGGCGCTGATCATGGGAGCGCCGGCCTAAAGGGCAGTGCGGATGATTGGTCTCTTTGTGCTCGCTGCTGTGCTGGGCATTCTCGCGGTCGCAATCGGGCGCGCACGGCGGCATCCGGTCAACCGCTCCTTCGCCCTTTACACACTCTCGATAGCCGGCTGGGTCGTCGGCATCGCGGCCTTGCATAGTGGATGGTGGCCCGAAGCTTGGGGTCGGTTTACGTTCGCGAGCGCCAGTGTCATGCCTGCAGCGTTCCTCATGTTCGCCCGTGTCTACCCCGTCCCGAGTTCTGCGGTGCCGCCGCTAGCCGTTCGGGCCCTGCTTTCTGTCGGCGCCGGCCTCTCTCTCCTCTCTCTGACTACCGGGATGATCGTGCACGACGTGTACCTCACATCCGCGGGACTGAGTAGGAAAACCGGTCCGGTCTACCCGCTTTTCGCAGCGTACTTCATCAGCACGTGGTTCGCGGGACTCTGCATCTTCGGACTCCAATGGCGACACTCGCGTGGACGTAATCGGGCACAACTTCAGCACCTTGGCACGGGCTTGATCATCGCCACCGTTGGCGGCGTCAGCACGAACCTCATCCTCCCGCTCGTGACCGGCAATTCCTCCTACAGCTACTTCGGGCCGTACTTCGTCCTACCTCTCGTCCTTCTCGTCGGCCATGCCATAATCCGGCATCGGCTGCTTGATTTACGCCTAGCTATCGGGCGCGGTCTCGGCTTGACCCTCCTCGCGGGCGGCGTGAGCGTTGTCGCCCTCGTGCTGCTCCAGGAGTTTGGCGCCAGTGACCGCGCTCAGTCAGTGACGCGAGTTCCACTTGGCACCGTTGTGCTGTTAGTCGTCACCGCCGTCCTTTTTACCACGCCCTTTACGCCGCGCCTCATTCGCATTTTCGACTCATACATGCTTCGAGGCCGGCCGGACCTCAACCAAGCTCTTAGCGACGCGACCCGGCGACTGACTCGCCTACTGACGCCAGCGGAAATCGCGAGGGAGATCGAGAACACCTTGTTTTCGAGCCTCATTCCGGAGTGGGTCACGGTCTACCTTCAGCCACTTGACCCGTTGACAGGCCCCACGACCTCTGAAGCCAAACCGACCGTTCCGCTTTCCAGAGAGGCGGTGGAACAGGCCGCGTGGGCACTCGACACCACAGCGCCCTCCGTACAGGTAATCACGTCACCAGATGAGGACGATGCCGCCTCGAGCCGTGCCGAGAAGACCCTCCATGCGGCTGGCGTCGAGGTACGGATCGTCCTCGGTCGACGCGCTCAGCCGTTCGGTATCGTGCTCCTTGGTGGGCGGAAGGACGGCCAAGCATATTTCGCCCCTGCGCTGCAATTCCTCGAAGAGCTTGCCGAACTCGCCTCGCGTGTCATGGAAACAGCCTATCTCCACCACCGCCACATTGCAGTCGAGCGCGATCGGGAGCGACTAGCGCACCTTGAGCGTATGGGGCACTCATACGCTGGCCTCGCGCATGAAATTCGCACCCCGCTCACTACGATATCAAATCTCGTCGCCGGTCTCTCGGACCGCCTCGATGATGCGGAGTTCCGCGACTTGCTCGCACGCCTCGTACCCGCCGAGGTCGCTCGAATCACGTCGCTTGCCGATGACTTGCGCGCGCTCGCCCCGAACACACGCCTCCCCTTGGGTCTAGCACCTTCCCGCGAGCGCGTCGCCCTCCATCCACTTCTCGACGAAGTGATCTCCCTGTTCGCCTCTTCAGTCGAAGGCCACGGAATCAAGATCCTTCTCGAAGGCGATTCGGAACCGCTGCCGGTGTTGGGCTACGCCGACCGTCTCAAGCAGTTGTTCCACAATCTCCTACGTAACGCGACCGACGCCAGCGCTCCTGGCTCTAAGATAGTGATTCGACTGTTCGGTGCTGAAAACGGGACCGTAGTCCAAGTCACCGACGAAGGCACGGGGCTCGATCCTCTGATCCGCGACCGTCTCTTTCAGCCATTTGTCTCGACGAAGACAGCCGGACGCGGTCTGGGGCTCTCGATATGCCTCGAGATTGCCCGCGCCCACGGAGCCCACTTGACTCTCCGCAATCGCGAGAGCGCCCATGGTGCGATTGCTGAGGTTACCTTTCCTCCGCTTGACGCCACGCTCTCTTCAACAGGGACACAACACTCTGACACGCTCGACCCTCAGGAACCTAGCGGTTCTTTGCTATAAGCCAACAGCAAGTGACTTCATTGAGACTCTTGTCTCTCCATCTGCCTTTCGCGGCTCACCCCGCCCATATGCTGTATCTTGGACGATACCCTTGACGATCGGCTCAAGACCGGGCTTCATAGAGCAACTCGTGCCTGTAACGGCCTCTGTGGCGCGCGCGAAGCCCTCTGTGTCAACGTAGGTGAGACACCGGCCTCCCGTGGATTTAGTGTAGAGGGCGGAGAGGCGATCAGCGATGAGCAAGGGTGAGAAGAGAAACCGGAGGCCGCAGGTGAGAACAGTGGAAACCAGTGCCGCGAGCGCAGCGGCGAGGCCGGCAGAGACGCCGGGCCGCACGCCGGTGCGGCCGGACCCCGAGGTGGTCGAGCGCCCGGTGCGGCGGACGTTCACCGGGGAGTTCAAGCAGCGGATCGTCGACGAGGCGGAGGCCTGTCGGGAGCCGGGGCAGCTGGGGGCGCTGTTGCGGCGGCATGGCCTGTACTCGTCGCACCTGGTGACGTGGCGGCGGCAGGGGCGGGCCGGCGCGCGGGCCGGCTTGGCCCCGCGCAAGCGCGGCCACAGGGCGGCGGCCACGAACCCGCTGGCGGCGACGGTGGTCACGCTCGAGCGGGAGAAGGCGCGGCTGGAGCAGCAGCTCCGGCAGGCCGAGACGATTATCGCGTTCCAAAAAAACAGTCCAGCACGGCGTGAGCCGTGCCATCTGCTAGGCCAGAAACTCACGGCGCAGGTATGCTGAGGGGCACCCCGGGGGCCGTGGCCGTCCACTTCATGGTGACGTCGCGAACCCGTAAAAAAACATGGTCCGGGGGTGGCTTGCGCACTTGATATTGGTGACGCCGACAGGCGATCCCGTTTAGGAAAGTGATCCGTGGCGCCACCCCTGCTCCCGAGGGCCACTACAGGAGGCCGAATCATGCCAGGGAGCCGGAAGCCGCGCGGGACCGCGTCAGGACCGCTGTCCATGATCAACCCCCATGCCGCCGGCATCGACGTCGGCGCGACGTTTCACGTCGTCGCGGTCCCCCCCGACCGGGACGAACGGGCGGTGCGCACGTTCCGCACCTTCAGCGGGGATCTCCACCAGCTGGCCGATTGGCTCACGGCGACCGGCATCACGACGGTCGCCATGGAGTCGACGGGCGTGTACTGGATCCCGGTGTTCGAGATCCTCGAAGCGCGGGGCTTCGAGGTGCTGCTGGTGAACGCGCGCGACGTCAAGCATGTCCCGGGCCGCAAGAGCGACGTGAACGATGCGCAGTGGCTGCAGCAGCTCCATCGGTATGGCCTGCTCCGGGGCAGCTTCCGGCCCCGCGACGGCGTGGTCCGGCTGCGCGCGTACCTGCGGCATCGTGAGCGGCTGGTGGAGTACGCCGCCTCGCACATCCAGCACATGCAGAAGGCGCTCATGCAGATGAACGTGCAGCTGCACCACGTGGTCACGGACATCACCGGGGTCACGGGGATGCGGATCATCCGGGCCATCGTCGCGGGGACCCAGGCGCCCGACGCCCTCGCGGCGTTCCGCGATGCCCGGTGCGCGGCGTCGGAGGAGACGATCCGCGAGGCGCTCACGGGGAACTACCGCCCGGAACATGTCTTTGCTCTCCGCCATGCCCTGGAGCTGTATGACGTCCATCAAGCCAAGATCGCCGAGTGCGACACCGTGATCGAGGCCGTCTTGCGAGCGCTGAACGAAGAGCGGGCGATTCCTGCGGAGCCCCTCCCGGCGGCTCGGCACGCCAAGAGTCGGAACGAGCCCAAGTTCGATGCACGCCCTGCGCTCTACACGTTCCTGGGCGCGGACCTGACGCAGATCCATGGCTTCGGCCCCTACACCGTGCTGCGCCTCATCGGCGAGTGCGGCGACGACATGCGCAAATGGCCGACGGCCAAGCACTTCACGTCCTGGTTGAGTCTGGCGCCCGGCAACAAGGTCTCGGGCGGCCGCCTCCTCAGCTCCAAGACGCGGCGCTCCGCCAACCGGGCGGCCGCGCTGCTCCGGATCGCGGCCGTGAACATCGGCCGGACCCAGACGGCCCTCGGCGCCTTCTATCGGCGCCTCGCCGCCCGGATCGGCAAGGCCAAGGCGGTGACGGCCACGGCGCGAAAGCTCGCGGTGCTCTTCTACAACGCCCTTCGATTCGGCCTGGCCTACGCCGACCCCGGCGCCTCGTACTACGAAGACCGCTACCGGCAGCGGGTGATTGACAACCTCCATCGGCGCGCCCGGCACTTCGGCTTCACCCTCGTGGCCGACCCTGCGGCGAGCGAGGGAGTTTCTTAGGAAAAACAGTCCAGCACGGCGTGAGCCGTGCCATCTGCTAGGCCAGAAACTCACGG